>CAMBTO010000009.1 GCA_945870865.1 Klebsiella pneumoniae | reverse complement strand
GGCGGTCGGTGGCGATGGCGGTGGCGTTGGCGCTGGCGCTGGCGCTGGGGTAGATCCACTGCCCCCGCCGCCACATGCTGTGAGCAAAGCGGCGGTGCCACCTACAAGTAGCCGACTGGGATCTACATTTTCGACAGCTTGCTTTTCAGCCTCAGTCTGGGTGTTCATGGCGCTACTGTTTCCCTGAGTGTTATGAACATTCAGCTACGAGAAATCCCATGTAGATGAAAGAGATACTTGTAGTTTTATTTTAAGCTACTTAAGGTGTCACAGTCAAAAAAATTCAGATAGAGCTACAGGATGAAGCTGACGGATCCGAGTGAGCCGAGTTCATGGGCATCAATGAGCACGCGGCGCTCGCGGATGCGGAACGAGTCGTCCACACATATCAGTCGATACCGGAATGCACCGACATACTCACGCACACGCTCATGGCGACGGTATCGGTAACAGACGAAGTTCGCGGCCACGGTCAGTTCGTCGCCAGTGTGGTCTATGATCCTGATGTTATTAATCATTCTTCGTGTGCGTGATGGCGGTGACTCGGCATGGCAGTTCGGGTCAAGGATGCGGATGACCCGCTGGCGGATGCGTTCGCGATTATCGGCAATGGTGAACAGGGTATTGCGGGGGTCCCCGTCGGGCTGGTCGTTTGGCGGGATGTAATAGGTCGCGTCTTCGGTTAGCAGCGCCTCCCATTCGTTCAGTCGCCACTCGTCCAGCAGCGCGGCCTCGTGATAGAGAAAATTCTGCACGTCCTCGTAGCGGACATTCTGTGCCAGGTCGACCATTATTCGGTTCTCATCATTGCGTTCCAGTGGCGCCAGAACGTACGCAGGTGGTGTTCATCACTGTTCAATTGTTCCTCAATAGGTTTGCCCATGCCGCGTGACATGTCCGACCAGCGGACCTCGCGCCAGTTTGTCAGACCCTGTTGCACCAGTTCCAGCGCCTCGACATCGTCCGGTGTGGCAAAACCGCCGGGACCGTAGAAGGTCAGGAAGGCGTCCAGACGGCGTGCCCGTGCCGCCTCGTCTTCCTCGGCGGTGCCAAGGGCCCAGGCTGTTACATGCATCTTTCCGGCGCCATTCGGAAAAAACGTGCGGACAGTGACAGACGAGCCATCATTAATGACCAGATTCGGGAAAATGACCAGATTACGGTTCGTGTCAGCCACGCGTTGGGCCCGCTCGGCCCCGAGTCTTTGCACCAGTTCCTCACGTATCGCCGCAATCTGCGATCTGGCCTCATCCCCATACAGGGGTATCCATGCAGCGACCGGTCTGCCCCGAAAATTCTTGTTGTCGGTAGTGAAATGACCGTTGCCGAGTGAGATAGCGAGGCCATGACTGGGCAGCACCTGACCTTTTGCTGTTGGTGCCTGAAGCGTCACGCCGGAATTGACCATGAATTTCAGCCAGGTGGAGTGTGTGGTGGGCAGATGATAATCATCGACGCTGTTCTCAACCATCATTTTCCAGTTGGCGGCTACATCATATTCCTGTGTGCCGGAGATGATCTCCATCTTGCCGGACGGTGACTGATCAATGACGAGATCGATATAGGCGGTCGCCTCTGCGAGATAATCCATGAGCGACGGAGCGTCAGGATTCAGGCACATAAACCAGAAGTCGCGATAGTTCTCGAAGCGCGCCGGGCTGCGCAGGCCGAGTGTGTTCCGATCAAAGTCTCCGGCGTAGGCATCATCACCGGGCAGACCCACGAGCCGCCCGTCAGTCGCATACGACCATCCATGGTAGATACAACGAAACAGGCGTGTATTACCCGCACGCTCAGTGCACACGACCGCACCACGGTGACGGCAGGTATTGAAAAAACAGCGTATCTCGTCAGACGGGCTGCGGCAGAATATCACCGGTCGCCCGGCGACATTGCGTGACAGGAAATCCCCCGGCTGTTTCAGTTCCGAGGAATGACCGACATAGATCCAGCAGCGGTTGAAGATGCGGCTGATCTCTTGTTCGAGTATGTCTTCAGACACATAAGCGATGCGGTCCAGCAGGAATGTCTTACGGTCCGGGTCGTCAACGATATACATTAAAAGCGCTCCACACATTCCAGCGTCCCGATCCCGCGAGCAGACCAGAAATCGCATAAATTAATTCATGCCGGAGATGATAATATTATTGTTTAATTTATGATATACCTTTAAAACTGTGAGGAAACTGTGTCGAATCTGTCGTTGAAGATAGCATTCTGGAATTATGACCGTACCCGCGCATTGATAGATGGTCGGGTGCGCCCGCAGGGTATCGATCTGGATATTCAGGTACTGCGCCCCCGTGTCATGTTTCCGCGTATGCTTGACCATCAGGAGTTTGATATTTCAGAGTTGTCACTCGCGTCTTATGCCGCGATGAAGGCGCGGGGTAACTGCCCCTTCATCGCCATCCCGGTCCCGGTGTCACGCTTCTTTCGTCATTCCTGTATCTATGTGCGTGCCGATGCCGGCATCCATGAGCCGCGTGACTTGATAGGTAAACGTGTCGGCACCACCCAGTATGGCTCTACTGCCGCAACCTACATCAAGGGAATGCTGAAGGATGAATACGGCGTCACCAGTTCCGATATGCACTGGTTTATGGGAGGCCTTACCACACCGACACAGTCACCACTAATACCGTTTGAATTACCGCCTGAAATTCAGATCGAATTTGTAAAGGTGGGACAGACACTGGAGCAGATGTTGCTCGATGGCGAGCTGGATGCCTTGTTCTCAATCTACCTGCCCTCTATATTCCTGCAGGGTTCGCCGCATATCAAAAGACTGTTCCCCGATTTCAAGACGTTTGAGCAGGACTATTACCGGCGTACTGGCATCTTCCCGATCATGCACACTATAGTGTTGCGTGAGGACATCCATCAGGCCCATCCCTGGGTGGCCGCCAGTATGTTCAAAGCATTCTGCGAGGCCAGAGATGTTGCCACCGAGCAGTTATACGACACCGACGCGCTACACCTTACATTGCCCTGGCTGATCGATCATGTCGAAGAGGCCTGGCGCGTACTCGGCAAGGACTATTGGGCCTATGGTCTCGCGCCTAATCGCGCGACGATAGACGCCGTCGGTCGCTACGTGCACGAGCAAGGCCTTGCCCCGCGTGCCGTTCGCGCCGACGAGTTGTTTCTGGATTTGCCGGCTCATACATCCGGCTGATTCAGATATTATTTTCTTTACTCCCCAATCACATCGGTCTTCGCCTTCTCGATATACCACAGCTTCGCCTCGGGGGTCAGCAGACCGTCAGTGTGTAACGCGGTGACTACGCCAGAGACACACTCGACGTAACGCTTACGGGTCAGGTTTTCATAGGGGCGCAAAACACCGGTCTTTTCCCCTTCACGGTATCGCTGGTGCCAGACCTGCTCGATCGTCGGGCGGGTATCGCGTTGACCGCTGTCGGTCATGTCTACCAGGTAACCTTCGCGGTTGAGCGGCTCCAGCCACTCGTCCTTAAAACCAGGCGGGGGATCCTGGTTTGCATTGATCTGCGGACGCAGCTCGGTGAGGAACGGGACGAACAGCGCCGGGCTTGAACCGACGGCGGTACCGTCCGGGCGGTTCATATAGGTGCGGAATACGCCGCGTGGGCAGGCAGTTTCGGGCATCTGAATCGCCGGACCGGCCTTATCGTCCACATCCCACACATCAACGGCGTCGACGCGGGTCTCGGGCGGTTTCTTGCCAGTTCTTACCCAGTCTACCAGTGCCTGTTCAAGCGCAATGGCCACACCGCCGATATCGATCATGTCTTTCGCAAGTTCGGGATAACGTTTGGCCTCGGCGGTCGCGTCGGCATGGCTGACATCGGCAATCTCATACGACTTCCAGATATCACCGAGACCCTTCTCGATATTCAGGCGGGCGTTCTCGCGCTTGTAGTTGGCATAGGTCGGATATACCCGCTCGAAGATCTGCGGCACGGTCGAGGTATTGCCCCCGGCGTAGGCCGCATGTATCACCTCAATAACGGGGCTCATGAAACGACGCTGGTTCGCATCAAAACTGAGCTGATCGGTTTCGGTTGGTTGCAGCCGGAATGCACCGGTCTCATCGACCACGGTCGCATCCCAGAAATAGGTGGGTGCACCACGCCCACCGGCACTGTCGTCAAGAAAAAAACCGTCGAACAGTTTCTTGCCGGCGTGATCGGTGTTCATACCACGCACGATCAAAAACGCCCGGCCAGAAGCACCCCCGGCGGAATGTCCGCGGAAGAACAGATACTCGGGTGGTTTGCCCAGTTGCTCGATCACGTAATTGCGGCTGATCACCGTGTAATCGCGGATCAGCCCGAGGTTGTTATTCAGACCCATCACCGCAGTGCCCGTCACACCCATTTCGGTACCGTCGTCCAGCAGTACAGTGTTCGATACCGGATCAGTCGTCTTGACCAGGTCTTCATCATTGCCGGTCGCGTCGCGTCGGGTCCAGATTACAGCCGAACCCATATCCATCAATGCACCGGCTGACTCACTTGCCTCGGTATAGCGGTTAAACTTGCCCGGTTCGCGCGGAAAAAATTGCAACGCAGGATAGCGCGACGCACCGTGTACCAGCACCCACATATTACCGTTCCAGTCGGCCGCATTCTGCGGGATCAGGATCTCGACACTCGAAGGTGTCTTCTCGGCATAGCGATAACGCGCCACACCTGGCACGTAGGGCCCCATATTGCCCCTGGCCTGCATGATAAACACCTGATCATCAAACGTGTTCTCGCGGCCCTCGCCATCGACACCCGTACCAATCGGGGGCAGCAAGCGAGAGTTTCTCGGCATATAGCCAAAGACCGTGCCGTGGATCGCCATTGTTATGTGGCGATAGGCGACACCGTGTGCATTTTTAATAATCTTCTCTTCGACGATGCTGCATCCTTCCGGACCCACCATCCGTTGCTCCACCTCTCCCGGCCGTGGACCGGCCATCGCCGAGTTCCAGTCATCTTCCGGCATCTCCGTCGGCGCCATGTACTGCTCCAGGTATTTACAACCCTCCTGTGCCATCAAATTGCCGGTAAACAGGCTGGCAATGAACATACTTGCACAAGGCAACACAGACCTTAATAGCTGCTGACGCAGTCTATAAATGTCGACATTTTGATATTTGATCACGAGCACTCCCCATTCATATAAATCTGCCAATGAGTTTCCCGGATGTACGTATTATTGTCAATTAACGAGAAGTTTTGGTGGTGTCCCGGTTTGTCATCCCATGCGTAGCCGACGCCTACAAGGATGGAGGCCGTAGAAAACGTCAGGAACATGTTTTCGAGGGATCTTTGACTGACTGGATTTCTCAGTCGTTTTACTCCTTATTATTGAAATATAGGGATTGTTTGATCTAGCTCAAGTTATTTCCTAGACCACAAATGATACTAAAACTGGTCTTATACATTACTATCAGTAGGCATCTGTGAACAGAGTGAAAGCTGGCCACCACGAATCTTTCGGAGTTGTAGCATGATTAGCAGGCTCTATTACGGCTGCTTTATGGATTGCATGCACGATGTGGGCTGGAACGGCCAACGCGACGCTGGTCGGCGATACCGTGACAGTAGGTCACGAAGGACCGATGATGGGTGCGCCGCCACCAGCTTCCTTCCCCGTAGTGGTTGGCACTTCAGATATCTATACTTTCTATTGGTTCTATCCCTATGCATACCAGATAAACGTTGAAGCGGACAGCATCTATGTCACCTTTGATTACCTCCCCGTTTCGGCTACGTGGGCGGCAGAAACGATGTCGTGTGTGGCCACCTGGCCCTTTGATTGTAGTTCAGTGCCCTTGAGTTTTAATGGTTTGGTCGTCTCTGGCCTTAACGACAGCAGCGGTTATGTCCTGCAAAACGTTTTCGTTAGTCGCAATATGGTCGGGTGGGATTCGTCCAGACTTGCTTTCGGTAGTGATTATGTAATGTTCGACTGGAAGGGGCTGTCTTTCGACCCGAGCATATACCTGACAGCAACCCTGGACTTTGGTCATGCTTCTGTACCGGAACCAGGCTCACTGGGGTTGATGCTCGCGGGCATTTCGATGCTGGGTTTTGCGCCTCGCCGCAGGAAGCGGGAGGCATAGTCGAGGACAACACACGTTACTGTCCAGCAAGCATAAACGCCCCTGGTTCAAGCTAACGGTGAACGTCCGCTAAAAAAGTTCATATCTCAATAAAACTGCTGAGCGAATCAGCAGTTTTATCTTTATCATTAGACCATGACAAAAACTGTAGCAATCATCGGCGGCGGCCCCGCAGGCCTAATGGCAGCCGAGGTCATCAGCGCGCAAGGCATATACGTAGACGTATACGACGCCATGCCGTCTGTCGGTCGTAAGTTTCTGATGGCAGGCAAAAGCGGGCTGAATATCACCCACTCCGATCCGTTCGATGTTTTTGCCTCACGTTATGGTAAACGCCGCGAGCAGATCGCACCTCTTTTAAAAACATTCGGTGCCGAGCAACTCCTTGCGTGGGTGCATGGACTGGATGTGCAAACCTTTGTGGGTTCCTCCGGACGGGTCTTCCCGGTGGAGATGAAAGCGAGTCCGCTGCTGCGGGCCTGGCTGCAACGACTAAACAGCTCCGGCGTGACCTTGCACCTGCGCCACAAACTGACAGGGATACACCCTGACAGGACTCTACAGTTCAACGCGCCCGAGGGTGATGTCACGGTGCAGGCCGATGCCGTTATTCTTGCGCTCGGCGGTGGCAGTTGGCCAAGACTCGGCTCGGACGGCGCCTGGGTTGAATGGCTGCACGAGATAGGCGTCAAGGTCGAGCCATTGCGCTCCTCCAATTGTGGGTTCGAGGTCGACTGGAGTCCCGTATTCAAGGAAAAGTATGAAGGGCAGCCCGTCAAGTCTGTCGTTCTCTCGGCCGGTGAATTTCGTCAGCAGGGAGAATTCGTCATCACCAAAGAAGGCGTGGAGGGCAGTTTGGTTTATGCGTGTTCTGCGCTTCTGCGGGAGGAGATTGAGGCGCATGGTAGTGCGGTGATGCATCTGGATCTGGTCCCCGATAAAACCGAAGATCAGTTGAGAGAAAAATTATCCAGGCCGCGCGAGTCACGTTCGATGGCGAATCATCTGGAAAAGACCGTCGGAATCAAAGGCGTTAAGGCAGGCTTGTTACGGGAGTTTGTACCCAAAGCTGAATTTACAGAGTTACGGCTTGCTACGTATATTAAAAATATACCGGTGACGTTATCCGCCACCCGCTCACTGGATAAAGCGATTAGCTCCGCTGGCGGGGTATCCTTCGACGCGCTGGATGAGCATCTGATGTTGAAGAGTCTGCCTGGTGTTTTCTGCGTCGGTGAAATGATAGATTGGGAGGCGCCAACCGGAGGTTATTTGCTCACAGCCTGTTTTGCAAGTGGGCATGCCGTTGGACAAGGTGTTTTGCAATGGCTTGCCGTTTGAGTATTTGAGAAATGGTGGCCAGGGACGGAATTGAACCGCCGACACGGGGATTTTCAGTCCCCTGCTCTACCAACTGAGCTACCTGGCCCTGGTGTACCGCTTGTCCGGATCAGGGAAGATCCGGGGGTTTACAAAATGAAGCGCGTATTAAACAGAGCAAAAGCAGGTTCGTCAAGCCAGCTTATTTGTCCGGGGTGATAAATTCCGTCGGTTTTTCCGATCCGTCGCCGAAAAAGTACTTTTCCATCTCGGTTTCTAGATATTGACGGGCTTTTGGCTCGATCGGGGTCAGGCGGTACTCGTTTATCAACATGGTCTGGTGGCCCAGCCACATCTTCCATGCCTCCTTCGAGACATTCAGATAGACACGTTTGCCGAGTTCGCCCGGATACGGTGGTGCATGCAGGCCTTCGGCCTCACGTCCCAGCTTTACGCAATTGACCATGTATGTCATTCATCTGCTCCGGCAGTGTGTTCAGTTAATGTGGACAGCAGCTTTATGATCGGCGCCGCCATGCCGAGTCTGGTCTGACCGTCAGGCCGATACCAGCAGGTGTCCTCGTCCCTGACTGCGACGTCATTTGCACGTAATTTTGCCCGGTAAGGGTGGATATCGAGGTGAAAATGACTGAACGTATGTCGCAGTGGTTGCAGCGCTGTCAGTGTCGTTACTTTACTACCGAATCGTCTATTTAGCCATGCCGGAAGCGCTTCATTGGACGGACATTCCGGGAGACTCCACAGGCCACCCCAGATGCCCGCAGGTGGCCGTCTCTGTAACAGGACCTCGCCACGTTTATTCTCAATGATTACCAGCACAGTCTGTCTGACCGATAGCTGTTTCGATTTTTTGCGGGTCGGCAGTTCCGACTGCTGGTTATGGGTACGGGCAAAACAATTGACTGAGAGTGGACAGAAGTCACATCGGGGTTTATTGCGAGTACAAACAGTTGCACCGAGGTCCATAATTGCCTGGGTGTAGTCAGCGATATTACGTCGAGGTGTTTCCTGTGCAGCGATCACCCACAGTTTGTCTTCAACCAACTTGTCACCGGGCCAGCCGTTGATACCGTGGTAGCGGGTCAGCACGCGTTTGACATTACCGTCGAGTATCGGATGGACCTGTTGCAGGCCGAGCGCGAGGATGGCGCCGGCGGTTGAACGTCCGATGCCGGGCAGGGACATCAGTCTATCGATATCATATGGAAACTCCCCGTTGAAGTCCGTCATGACCATGTGGGCGGCCTTGTGCAGATTGCGACCGCGGGCGTAGTAACCGAGGCCGGACCACAGGTGTAATACCTCATCTGCCGGCGCGGCAGCAAGAGTGTCGACATCAGGAAAGCGCTGCATAAACCTTTCATAATAGGGAATAACCGTCTTTACTTGCGTCTGCTGCAACATGATCTCGGATACCCACACGCGATAGGGATTTTTGTCCTGTTGCCAGGGCAGGTCATGACGTCCGGAATGACGAAACCATTTCAGTAAATCAGGGGAGAGCCGTTTCAAGGGTAGCTATATCTTCAATGTTTTGTATCGACTGTTTGGCCGCGTCCAGCATCATCCGCTTGATGAATAGAGGTCCAATCAAAGGCGGTATCCAGAAGGCCGGTTTGAATTTGCTGCTAAACGTGACCAGCGTATGGTTAGCGTCCACGCTTGAAATCTGCCAGATGGCCTCGCCGTACAGAAAGTCGCTTTCTTCGGGGATGAATACCGATTTGATAGTCCCGCTTTCCTGCTCCCACAGATCCTCAATCAGAATCGCATCAAAGCAGAATCCCAGTACGCAGGATTTTGTGACCATGCGCCTGAGCACAACGGTATTACCGTTCGCGTCTGTATAATTTATCAGGTCGGCCTCAATGATCATATCACTCAGACGGGACATTTGTTTGTAGTCGGTGGCAATAGCGTAAACCGTATCCCTGGCACCGTTTATCTTGACCGCAATGTCGACACTGTAGTCTCCATCGCGGTAAGTCACATAGGCATGTTGCACCTCTCCCGCCTGTACAGCAAAGGACGCCAGTAGCAGCACTCCGCTATAGATCAGGCGGAACATTGATTCGACCTAGCGCTTGAAGATACTCTCCAGTGCCTTGTTCAGTAGCAGTTCTCTCGGGTCAGCAGGTGGCGCTTCCTGTGGCTGTTCTTGTGGTTGTTCTGCGGGGACAGTACCAGGATCCAGTGAGGGTGCTTGTGAGGAGTCTGTTGTTTGTTCCGTGGCAGCAGGTTCACTTGCCGGTTGTTGCTGTTGCTGAGCAGGCAGACCAATTGCCCGTTGCAACACATCACCGAGTTTTTTCTCCACGGCCTTCTGCACGGCGAATTTAATAATCTCTCCGGCATCAGGTACACATTTCGGGCTGTTAACCAGTCCGTTACAGCGGATAGGTACAGTGTAACCACCGACGTTGTAACGTTCAGTGCCCTGAGTGACACTGCTCGCATCGGCCGAGGCGATCAGCGTGTAGTCCAGTGTATCATTGACGAGGTTAATCACCGTGCCTTTGCCGGCGACCTGCAGTCCCGGTGCCTTGATCATCAGGTCATTACTTGCCACCACGCCATTATTAATCTCCAGTGTGCTGGTGAACGTATCAAACGGGGTCTCCACACCGCGATCAATATCCATCGGGCGTTTGCTTTCGATCATGACCTCGACCTGCTCCAGCACCTTCGCCACATCCACCCCTCGTAAAACACCTTCTTTCAGTGCGACTTTGCCATTGCCGCTGAGTGAACGTTTCAGTGCGGTGCTGTCTGCGCCGGTAGCGGTGACAGACATCTCGATATCGCCGGTGCCACTGACATTGGCAGCGCCGGTAAAATCGGTCATCAACGGCTCGATCTTCACGCCTTGCAGGGTAGACTTGAAGTTGATTACGGGCAGTGCAGCAGTAGCATCAAGCCCAATATCGCCTGAATAGGTGCCCGCGTACAGGTTTGCTGCAACCGACGCCAGATTGATCCGGCCGTCCTTTGCGTCGAGCGACAGGACGATGTCTGACATCTTTGCCTTCGAGATCACCAACTGGCCCATCTTCAGATCACCTTTCGCATTCAGACCGCGCAGTGTTTCAACCGGCAATTGTGCGGCGGCACCGGCGGCGGTCTCTGGTGTGACCGGACGGTTTTGGCCGTCGGCCGGGGGCGGCGGCAGATAGCGGTCGGCATTGATTTGATCGATATTGATCCCGAACTGTACTGCCGGTTTATCAAAGTCGGTCACGGAAAGGGTGCCGTTCAGGTTGGTGTCATCCAGTACCAGTGCGAGCTTGCTGACGTTAATCTTGTTGGCCGCACCATCAAAGGTGGTGGCGAGCGATACCTTTTCGTAGACCTTCGTATCGGAGGTCACCGGTATTTCCTGGTTCAGTTGCTGCATGAACTTGCGTAGGCTGAATTCGGCGATATTAATGTCACCATTAAACTCGGGAGATTGCAGGATACTGCTTGCATTGATCTTGCCACTCATGTCGAGGCCAAGACCGGTCAGCTTGAAGTTTTCCAGTGCCAGTGTTTCCTTGTCCAGATTGACACGGGTATCTGCGTTCAGGCCGAGATTGACAGGGGAGTTCGGGATCTTGTCGCCAGACAGTACTACGGTCAGGTCCAGCGGGTTGATCTTCAGGTCGGCACGGTTACCGCTGACAGCGGCCTTCAGGTTGACCGACTGGGTGACCTCACCAAGGTCGACCTGATCTAGCGCAGACAACAGTGCCTGCGGATTGTCTGCGGCGAGATCCAGCTGTCCATTGATTGACCCGCCAGACTTTTGCATGTCTATGGCCGTCAGTGTGCCGCCAAGCCTGATTCCAAGTGCATCAACTGTCAGCACCGGTACCTTGACGTTGCCGGTACTCATGTCGGCATCAAAGTTCGCATTGATTACGAATGCCTTGTTCGGGACGCGTGCCAGCTTCGTCCCGTACTGAGTCAGTGCAGAGTCTGCTCCGCCCTGCACCTGTCCCAGTATCTGCATCAAGGTCGGCAGATCCGGGCCGGATGCATTCAGCGTACCGCGTACGGCCGGGGTGCCTGACTGTATATTGCTGGCCTTGATGTCGCCCGAGATATTGGCGCCGAGCAGGTTGGCCTGCAGGCCGGATACGTCCACATCACCGCGTTGCATGTCCGCATTAACAGCAGCAGAGAAATCGAACGAGCGATTGTTCAGTCGGGTGATCTGGCTGGCCAGTGGTTCGATCTCGGCGACTTTAAAGAGCAGGGCGAGATCGTTACCGGTCAGTTTCAGATTGGTCTGGTAAGACGGCGTAGCGGACTGGATATTGGTGGCGTTGATCGTGCCGGTGAGATTCGTGCCGAGCGCGTCAATCGTAAGATCGCTGATCGCGAGTGTCTCGTCAGCCAGATTGATATTGATCGCGGTCTTCAGATTGATGTCAGCACTGCGGTTCGGTACATTTGGTCCGGCCAGAGTTGTTAGCAGCTCCATCGGCGTGATTGCGAAGGTCTCGTTATTAAGGTCATAGATGACAGTGCCAGCCAGTTTGACATCAGCTCCCAGCTTCGGTTTATTTGCCTGTGCGTTCAGTGTCAGATTGAACTGGATCGGCTCGCCGTATACTAGCTCACCGGTGCTCATCACCATATTGTTGATGTTGTAGAGTGTTCCGGTCGACTTGTCGTCAAAGGACAGGTTCGCATTCTGGATATCAACGCCACCGAGAATCACGGTGGCCAGCGGCAGGCCGGCGGTATTACCAGTGTTGGCAGATGAATCTGCTTTGGCCAGATCGGCCCAGTTGCTCACACCATTTTCGTTTTTGGAAAGATTGATCGTGGTACCGTGCAGTCGTACCGTATCGATCTCGTACTGGTCGCGTAACAGTGGCATCAGTTTGACCCGCACCATCGCGTGGTCGGCGCGGAAGAACGGCGTCTTTCCGAAACCCGGCGCGTTTCCAATAGTGACATTGTTCAGTTCAAACCCCAGCCACGGGTAATAGGTCAGCCGGATGTCACCGTCCAGTGTCAGTGTACGACCGGTCTCTGCAGTGAACTTGTCAGCAATCATGCCCTTGTAAGCATTCGGGTCGAGTGTGGAAGCATATATGACTACGGCAACAAGGCTGATCAGTAACAGCCCGAATAATGCACCGACAATTTTTATCGCTTTCATGATTATTCCGCCTGTTTTGGTTTGGCTATCTCCAGATAGTTATGTGCCTCCCGGACTGCAATCTTCACCTGGCCGGGGGCGGTGCCACCGATATGATCTCTGGCATTTACAGAGCCTGTAAGTTCAAGAACAGTATAGATGTCCTCGCGCAGATTAGGGCAAAACCGGCCTAGTTCCTGTAGCGTCAATGCCGATAATTCCTTGCCTGCTGCAATTGCATAACTGACCGTCTGGCCGACGGCCTCGTGTGCATCGCGGAACGGCAGGCCGGTCTTGACCAGATAATCGGCAAGGTCAGTGGCCGTGGCATAACCCTGTCGGGCCGCCTTCAGCATAGTGTCGCGCTTGACCGTAATCGCCGGGATCAGACCAGCATAAACGGACAGGCAGGACTCTACCGTGTCGATCGCATCAAACAGGGCGAGTTTGTCCTCCTGATTGTCGCGGTTATAGGCCAGCGGCTGGCCCTTCATCAGCGTCAGAAGCGCCAGCAGGTCGCCATAGACGCGTCCGGTCTTGCCACGCACCAGCTCCGGGATGTCCGGATTTTTCTTCTGCGGCATGATCGACGAACCGGTGCAATAGGCATCATCCAGATCGATAAACCCGAACATCGGGTTCATCCACAACACCAGCTCCTCGGAAAAGCGCGACAAGTGCATCATGATGATAGAGGCGGTCGACGCAAACTCGATGGCAAAGTCGCGGTCGCTGACCGCATCAAGCGAGTTTGCCGAAATGGCGTCAAAGCCGAGCAGTTCAGCTGTGCAATAACGGTCTATCGGGAAATCGGTGCCGGCAAGGGCGGCCGAACCGAGTGGCATTACATTGATACGTTTGCGGCAGTCGAGCAGACGCTGGTCATCACGCTTCAACATTTCAAACCAGGCCATCATGTGATGACCGAATGTGACCGGCTGGGCTATTTGCATATGCGTCATGCCGGGCATGATCGTATCCGCCTCACGTTCGGCGAGGCCGATCAGTGCCTGCATGACCGTGTGCAGCAGCATACGAATGGTGTCGACCTGGTCGCGCAGGTACAGCCGAAGGTCAGTAGCTACCTGGTCATTGCGCGAACGACCGGTATGTAACCGCTTTCCAGGCTCACCGATAGACTCGACCAGCGCGGCCTCGATGTTCATGTGTACGTCTTCCAGTTCCATTTTCCACTGGAACTGGCCGTTTTCAATCTGTTCAAGAATGGCGTTCAGGCCATTGATTATCTTGTTGCCATCATCACCACTGATAATGCCTGTTTTCACCAGCATACGGGTGTGGGCGATGGAGCCGGTGATATCATGACGGTAAAGACGGTAGTCAAAGGAGACCGATTCGGTGAATTTTTCCACAGAACTGTCGGTAGCCTGGTGAAATCGACCACCCCATGGCTTTACTGTTGTATGCTTTGATGTCATTTTGTAGTTAACCGTGCTGTTGTTGATTTTGATAGTATAACTCTAACATTGTCGCAGGCTATCAGGCATTTGTTCAGATAAGACAGGACAGACAGAATTCGGCGACCTTTCTGCCCGACTTTTGCAATGCCAGGACAGTATTTGTCGTTATCCTGCTCGCGGAGTTGCTGGCGATAGTTCTTACGCTGGCACAGCCACCCTATGTGGACAACCGGATTTACAATCTGGCGATGTATTCGCTGTTCATCGAATGGGTCGCGCTCAGTTGTACCGCGGTGTTGTGTGTGAGCCGTCGCTGGTTACAACAGTGCAGTGATCACGGGGTCGCAACCATCAGTTATGTCACGACCTTGCTTGTCACGTTGGTTATCACCGAGCTGGCGTGGTGGGTGTTCAACCGGGAAATAGGGTATAACTTTTTCTGTCAGGGCCATACTGTCTTTCTGTTACCGATAATCGGGATCAGCGCGATTGTGTGGGCGATGGCGTTGCGATGTTTTTATGTACAACACCAGTGGCGTATCCGGGTTGCCCCCGAATCTGAGGCGCGTTTCCAGGCGCTGCAATCGCGGATAAAACCGCACTTTCTGTTCAACTGCATGAATACTATTGCCAGCCTGATCCACCGTAACCCCGCGCTGGCGGAGGAAGTGGTAGAGGACCTGTCCGATCTGTTTCGCGCCAGCCTGCAGGATTCGCAGAGACCGAGCACGCTTGGTCACGAGATTGCACTGAGCAGGCGTTATCTGCGGATAGAGCAACAACGGCTCGGGCCGCGCCTGAAGGCGGTCTGGCAGCTCGCCGAGTTGCCGCTGAACACACCGCTGCCTGCACTGAGTATCCAGCCACTGCTCGAAAATGCTATCTACCACGGTATCGAGCCGTTACCCGAGGGCGGTACGATCACGATACTCGTTAGCCTGGTGCAGGAAGGTATCCACATCATTATTGAAAATCCGTTCTCGCAGGCGACCAGTAAATCACCGGCACATACCGGCAGCCGGATTGCCCAGGACAATGTCCGCCAGCGTCTGGGCTCGTTTTTCAGCCACGACGACCTGCTATAGGTTAGCCAGGATGAGGACAGCTACCGTGTTTCTGTCACGATTCCGTTACTGCGATGAAGATACTGATCGTTGATGATGAATTACCGGCGCGGCAACGTATTGCCGACCTGTTGCTGAATATCCGCAATGATGCGGTGTTGCTCGACATCCATATGCCGGTAATGGACGGGCTGGAGTCTGCCTTCCATATGGCCACACTGAACCCCGCCCCTACTGTCATATTTGTAACGGCATACGACGAACATGCCGTAGAGGCTTTCGAGGCGAATGCGGTCGACTATCTGCTAAAACCGGTCAGGCTGGAGAGATTAAAACAGGCGCTCGACAAGGCGGCGCTGATCAACCGATCTCTGATCGGGCATATCGAGGCTGTGCAAGGCAAGACCTGGCGCACCCATATCAGCGCGATCAGTCAGGGCAGGATCGTGATGATATCGATCAATCAGATACAGTGTTTCAGGGCAGACAATAGATATGTCTCGGTGTACCAGGGCGGCCGGGAGACACTGATTGATGAATCGCTGAAGGATCTCGAAGAGGAATTTGCAGGTCAATTTCTGCGCATACATCGCAATGCGCTGGTGTCGCTAGATCATATCGTGGTGCTGGAAAAGACGAATGATGGGAGTTATCTGGTGCAACTGCGTGACATGCCGGAAAAACTGACCGTTAGTCGACGGCATATTGCTGATATCAGACAAAAGCTGAAGGGTCAGTAGGTAAGTCCAGATTCGCTGTCTCCCTGGCCGCTGCCAGATTGGCCAGACGCGCGATCACACCGTAGGTATAAAACCGGTTCGGGTGGGCATCCGGCGACTGCTCCTTGTCCGGGGAGTTACAGCAGTCCTCAAACGCAAGTGGTTCAAACTGCATGCCGGGCGAGTTCAGGTTTTCATCTGCACCCTTCTTCGGATGGACGCGGTAGAAACCGCCGACCACGTTTTTGTCGATCATATACACGACCGATTCAGCGACCGTCTTGTCCTCACCCCAGGTCTCGTTCGTATAGACACCTTCCTGGATGATCACCTTCGTGACCTTCTGGCCTTCCTTGGTGGTCGACATGCGCGTCCGTTCCTTACGATTCATGTCGAGCAGTTCTTCTGCGCTGTGGGCCATCATCACACCCATGCCGTAGGTCCCGGCGTCGGCCTTAACAACGACATACGGCCTCTGATCTACCCCATACTCATCATATTTCTTCTGGATCGCCTTCAGCAGTGTATTCACATGGCTTTCCAGGCAGTGGTTACTCTCGTTCTTCATGAAGTCAATTTCGCCACAGTTGCGAAACAGCGGGTCGATAAACCACGGGTCTATCCCTATCTGCCGGGAAAACTCCTCGGCAATCTCCTTGTAGTGACGAAAATGTACCGATTTCAGCCGGGTGGACCAACCCAGCGACAATGACGGGATGATCGGTTGTTGCAATTGCTCCAGTACTGCGGGGCGTCCGCCTGACATATCGTTATTCAAAAGCACGAGGTCGGGGACAAAACCGTCGGCGCTGATCTTGTCACCGGTGCGAACCAGTGGATTCAGCTTCAGGGTAGTGCCAGAGTCGAGCGCAATGGTCTGTGGTGCTGTCAAACCGGGTATCAGCGAGCCTATGTGCACATCAAACCCTGCCTTGCCGATCAGGGATACCAGCACGGCCACATTTTCGAGGTAAAACATATTACGGGTGTGGTTTTCCGGCACCAGCAAGATCCGGTCGATATTTTTGCCGGTATGTTCAACAGCCAGTTGCAGCGCCTGGATACAGAGCGCCTCATAGTCGGGGTTCAGGTTATTAAACCCGGCCGGAAACAGATTGGTATCGACCGGGGCAATCTTGTACCCGGAGTTGCGCAGGTCTACCGAGGAATAAAACGGGGCCGGGGTCAGGCGCCACTGGCTGCGGAACCAGGACTCAACCTCGGCCTGGTGGGCAATAATCTGTTCCTCTACCTTCAGCAAAGGTCCGTTCAGCGCGGTCGACAGGTCAGGAACAGGGTGTAGGGTTCTTGGTACCATGATGCCTCGGCTTATTCTTATGAGTTCGGATTATACATCATATCCCCCCTAAGCGCCTGACACACGGCTATCGCGGCAACGGCCGCTGTCTCGGTGCGCAGGATCCGGGGACCCACAGATACCTTCATATATCCGCAGGTAAGTGAGTATTCAATTTCATTCTGGCTGAGTCCGCCTTCTGGACCACAGAGCAGCGTGATATCACCGCTGTTTCCGGTCAACTCTGCCAGGCCTTGTCCGCCTTCAGGATGCATCAGCAGTCGGAGCGAGGTCGATTCGGTACTTACCCATTCTTCCAGTGGCATCGCGTCATACAGTTCGGGCAAGCGGTTGCGTCCGGATTGTTCACAGGCCCCCGTGATGATCTTTTCCCAGTGTTCACGACGTTTGCGTGCCCGGTCTTCTTCCAGCCGGACATTACTGAATTCGGTAAACAGCGGGACGATGCGGGTCACGCCCAGCTCAACCGCTTTCTGTACGGTGTAGTCCATGTGTTGGCCCCGCGAGATGCCCTGTGCCAGCGTCAGCTGCAGCGGGGATTCCTTATTAGCGGGATTAAACCGTACCGGCCGTATGGTAATTGCCTTGCGCTCGACGGTCAGTATCTCGCCGTCATAGCAGCCTCCCGTGCCGTTAAACAGGATAACGGTGTCGCCTGTACGTGCCTTCAGTACATTTCCCAGATGATGGGCCGCCTCGTCGTGCAGGCTGACGATAGTGTTAACTGCCAGGATAGATTTGGTATAGACCCTTGTTTTTCTCATTCAGACCATTACATTAGTATTAACAACAGCATTCCCTGCATACAGGGCCAACCGTTTGAGGATACAATCGGCTTATGATAACGAATAAAGTGATTGTCGGGCAGGACAAAAATGTGACCAGGGCGGTTGCCCGGTTTGGCATGGGCCAGGTCGTCCTGCATAAGCAGCTCAAATACCGTGGTGTGGTCATTGATATCGACCCGGTGTTTCTGGGTTCCGATGGCTGGTATGAAGATATTACCGTCACCCGTCCGCGCAAGGACCAGCCCTGGTACAAGGTACTGGTCAATAATGTGCTTGAGGAGACCTATGTGTCTGAGCAGGACCTGACGGCAGACAGTTCTGATGAGCAGATAAATCATCCGCTGGTGGGCGCCTATTTTGACGAATTCAATAACGGTCGCTATAAAAATACCACCTGGCGCCCGAACTAGTCCTTACCCATGCTGAGGTCAATAACGGATTTCCTGCGCCAGTCGCTGACCGCTGGCGCGGGAGGCAATACCAGCCGCGAACACACCCTGGAACTCTGTGCTGCTGTACTGATGCTGGAGATCGCCCTCGCTGATGAAGGAATAGACGCCGCCGAGCATGACGTCATCGTGGCGGCTATCCGCGAACATTTTCATCTTGATCCGTCCGAGGCCGTTGCGCTGGTTGACCTGGCGAGGCAGCAGGTCAAAGATGCCAGTTCCCTGTATGAATTTACCCGCGCTATCAATACCGACCTCAGCCGTGAGGAAAAAACTACGGTCATTGAACTGTTGTGGCGAATCGCTGGGGCGGACAGTGTGATTCACAAGTATGAAGAGTACTTTATTCGCAAGATAGCCGACTTGCTGTATGTATCGCATACCGACTATATCCGTGCCAAACACAGGGCGGTTAGCCAGCTAGCCAGTTAACAGATTTTTGTCCGGCCCGTTCGCCAAAAACTGTCCAGCCTCCGCGTTTTCTGCGAATTACTGTTCAATTCGTTACCGGCAGTCTGGACTTGCAACACAGGTCTCCATTGTTACTGATTGACGCAAAATACAACCTTGTCATGGACACTACAAGTATCAGGCTGGAGAAACCATGCGCGAAAGGGGATTCTCCCCGAAACGTGGCTGTGGTATGGCGGCTATCAGCCAGAGTTACGCGAGCTGGTCAGTCGCAGATTTTGCCAGATGGTTTCGGACGAATGGTGGCGGTTCATCGTATAGAAATGCAGGCCGGGCGCACCACCCTCCAGTAAACTAGAGCACAAGCCAGTGACGACATCGTTACCGAAGGTCTGGATGGCGTCAAGATCGTCTGCGCAGTCTTCCAGCCTTTTTAATATCCAGAGCGGTATTTCCGCACCGCACAGTCTGGAAAAACGTAACAGTTGTTCGCGGTTGATGATGGGCATGATCCCGGGAATGACAGGGATGTCGATACCGGCGCGCTCACAGTCATCCATAAAATAAAAGTAGGCATCGGGGTTAAAGAAATACTGGGTGATCGCCCCGTTCGCCCCGGCATCCACCTTGCGTTTGAAGTTTTCAAAATCCTTGCGCGCGCTGGACGACTGAGGATGTACTTCCGGATAACAGGCGACATCAATGTGAAAGTAATCACCGGTTTCAGCACGGATCAGTTCGACCAGTTCACTGGCGTATTTCAGCGGTCCGCTGCCGATGGCACCGGACGGAATATCGCCACGCAATGCGACTAAATGACGCAGTCCGTGTTCGCGGTAGGTCGAGATTACCTGTTTCAGATCATCAAGTGCATAACCGATACACGAGATATGCGGTGCCGCATCAATACTGGTTGCCTCGCGCACAGACAGGACAGTCTCCAGTGTCTTGTCACGGGTGCTGCCACCAGCACCAAATGTGACCGAAAAAAAGTCGGGCTGCAAGCCAGCCAGACGCTGCATCGTGTGTTGCAACTTTTTCTCCGTATCCGCCGACCGCGGAGGGAAAAATTCGAAGCTGTACTTTTTTCTGGTCTGTGCTGACGTGGACATAATATTTCCCGTAAATATCGTCCGTTACGCGTTTTATTACTGACGCGTAACGGACAACAAACTTCTAGTACCTGTAATGATCTGCCTTGTAAGGGCCGTTCCTGTCGACACTGATATATTCAGCCTGCTTCGATGTCAGTTCGGTCAGGTTCGCGCCGATCCTTTGCAGATGCAGCCTGGCGACCTTTTCATCCAGATGTTTCGGGAGTATATAGACGTCGTTGGTGTATTTTGCATTGTGCGAATACAACTCGATCTGCGCGAGCACCTGGTTGGTGAATGAGTTCGACATGACGAAGCTTGGATGACCCGTCCCACAACCCAGATTGACCAGTCTGCCCTTGGCCAGCAGGATGATGCGTTTGCCGTCCGGGAAGATCACATGATCCACCTGAGGCTTGATCTCGTCCCACTGGTATTTCTCGATGCTGGCGATATCAATCTCGTTGTCAAAATGGCCAATGTTACAGACGATGGCCTGATTCTTCATGCGTAACATGTGGTCGTGGGTGATTACATTGAAGTTGCCCGTGGCTGTAACAAAGATATCCACCTGGTCGCAGACCTCATCCATACGTACGACGCGGTAACCTTCCATTGCCGCCTGTAACGCACAGATTGGATCAATTTCTGTTATCCAGACCGTTGCACCCAGACCCCGCAATGATTGCGCGCTTCCCTTGCCCACATCACCATAACCGAGTACCAGACACACCTTGCCGGCGATCATCACGTCGGTGGCGCGTTTGATACCGTCGACCAGTGACTCACGGCAGCCGTACAGGTTGTCAAACTTCGTTTTGGTCACCGAGTCATTTACGTTGATGGCGGGGAACGGCAGTGTGCCGTTCTTCTTCATCTGGTAGAGACGATGTACACCGGTCGTTGTTTCTTCGGTCACGCCCTTGATGTTCGCTTTTATCCTGGAATACCAGCCCGGATGGGTCTTCAGCTTGTTACGGATCGAGGCAAACAGGAATCTCTCTTCGGTGCTGCTCGGGTTATCGAGCACGGACAGGTCCTTTTCGGCGTTCGAACCAAGTATGACCAGCATGGTGGCATCACCGCCATCGTCGAGGATCATGTTCGGTGTGCCGCCGTCGTGCCAGTCGAGTATACGGTGGGTGTAGTCCCAGTATTCCTCCAGTGATTCACCTTTGTAGGCAAACACAGGGATCTGCTGGTCCGCGACTGCCGCTGCGGCATGGTCCTGGGTTGAGTAGATATTGCAGGATGCCCAGCGCACCTCTGCTCCGAGCGCGACCAGCGTTTCGATCAGTACGGCAGTCTGGATGGTCATGTGCAATGAACCGGCTACGCGTGCGCCTTTCAGCGGTTGCTGGCTGCCGTATTCGCGACGAATTGCCATCAGTCCCGGCATTTCGGTCTCGGCGATACGGATTTCCTTGTGGCCCCATGCGGCTAGTGACATATCGGCTACATGGTAATCTTTTAACAGCGTCTTACCTGCTACGCTCATCTTGTTATCCTCCTAACAATTTAAGCGAGCGCCGTTTGATTTAACCTCACTCCAAGCCTGGCGGGTGGACCCGTCGCAACGCTCCTCGGAGTGGATGCTGATGTAAACCGATGCAGATGGTCTGTATCGGGGTGCTAAGTATAGTGTTGTTCGCTGGAACTGACAACCGCAGACCTTAAACTTCGGGACGATTGCCACTATCTGAGAGTCTGTCAGCTGCCGGTAATGGTCGTTTCAGACACGCCGTGAATACGTCCATGTAGGCTCGGGTGCCGCATTCATGCGGCACACGGTCTTACACGACCATTACCGGCAGCTTCTGCCTTCGATTGGCTAAATGACGGATAAAGATAGTCTGGAAACCTATTTCAGTCCCGCAGCGGCTCGGAGAGCAGCGGCCATGTCGGTCTTTTCCCAGGGGAACTGCACGTCTTCACGACCGAAGTGGCCGTAGGCGGCGCTGTTGCGGTAGATAGGCCGTAACAGATCCAGTGTCTGGATGATCGCCTTGGGTCGCAGATCGAAATGTTCGTTGACCAGAGCGATGATCTTCGCTTCATCTATCTTGTTGGTTCCGTAGGTATTGACCAGCGTGCTGACCGGTTTGGCCACGCCGATCGCATAGGCAACCTGGACTTCGCAAATGTCGGCCAGACCGGCGGCAACGATGTTCTTGGCAACATAACGACAGGCATAGGCGGCTGAACGGTCGACCTTGGACGGGTCCTTGCCGGAGAATGCGCCACCACCATGATGGGCGGAGCCGCCATACGTATCAACAATAATCTTGCGCCCGGTCAGACCACAATCACCCATCGGACCGCCGATAACAAAACGCCCGGTCGGATTGACCAGATAACGGGTCTTTGAGGTAATCATGTCTTTCGGCAGTACCGGCTTGATAATCTGTTCGATCACGGCCTCTGACAGTTCTTTGTGACCGATCTCGGGATTGTGCTGGGTAGACAGGACTACGGTATCAATTGATTTTGGCTTGCCGTCTTCATATACCACGGTCACCTGCGACTTGGCATCGGGGCGTAACCAGGGCAATACACCCTGCTTGCGCACCTCGGACTGCTTTTTCACCAGACGGTGCGCGTAGGTGATGGCAAACGGCATCAGTACGTCGGTTTCATTACAGGCGTATCCGAACATCAGGCCTTGGTCACCGGCGCCCTGGTCCAGATCCAGTCCCTGTCCTTCGTTCACGCCCTGGGCGATGTCCGGTGACTGTTTGTCCAGTGACACCAGTACGGCGCAGGTATCAGCGTCATAACCCATATAGGAGGAGGTATAACCGATCTGGCGAATCGTCTCGCGTACAGCGGCGGCATAATCAATGTTTGCCTTCGAGGTAATCTCGCCGGCCAGTATGACCATCCCGGTAGTAATCAGTGTTTCACAGGCGACCCGGGACATCGGGTCCTGCGCAAGTAATGCATCAAGTACGGCATCTGAAATCTGATCTGCCATCTTGTCCGGGTGGCCTTCGGATACGGATTCAGAGGTAAAAAGGTAATTCTTCTGCATAAAAAATAATCCTTACAGAGGTTGAAGTTTGGGTCAGGCGCCTACTATACCCTAAAATTGGCTGATGATCCTGATGTTGGGCCGGTAGTACGGGGCACCCTGATCAGGTGCTTATCTGATCGCGTTAAAACAGGCATAATGTCAGTGCCAAAGCGGATCGTGATCTGCCATGGCAATACAGACTTGAACCTGAGAGGAATTAGCTGATGGCACTACTGAATACACCTGTCGGTGATTTTGGACAACCCGCGCCGGACTTTAATCTGCCCGGCACTGACGGGCGGATGTGGTCGCTGGAGCAATGCCGTGGACAGAATGGCACACTGGTCATGTTTATCTGTAATCATTGTCCGTATGTGAAGGCGGTGCAGCACCTGCTGGTACGGGATGCGAGCGAATTGCAGAAGGCGGGTATACATACGGTCGCTATCATGTCGAATGATGCAGCGGCATTTCCCGCAGATTCGCTTGAAAACATGCAACGTGTGGCGGCCGAGTTCGGCTATCCGTTCCCTTATCTGATAGACGAGACCCAGCAGGTGGGCAAGGCCTATGGCGCCGTCTGTACCCCGGATTTTTTTGGATATAACCGTGATCTGGATCTGCAATACCGGGGCCGACTGGATGACACCACACCCTCAAACGTCCATCCTGCCGCCAGACGCGAATTATTTGAGGCGATGATGCAGATTTCCAGGACCGGTACAGGACCCGCCGGCCAGATTCCGGGCATGGGATGTTCAATAAAATGGCGGAAATGAAAGATCCGTGCTTGCCCAGAGGCACCTCCTGAGCGACAATGTCCGGCCCTGTTAATCAGGCCTGTGTACCAGGGTGCAAACCCGCCTCCAGCCCCAGACAATTGTTCGATGCCTGCAGTTTCATGTTGGCAAAAGCTAGTGTAATGCCTGGAAAATACAGGAAAGATGCTGTCCATGGCAGCCTGCAGTATTACGATTGCTACATTAAACCAGAGAGTGGAGATATAAATGCTGTCCAGGCATGAATTAGCGAACGCCATCCGTATACTCAGCATGGATGCCGTGCAGAAGGCCAATTCAGGCCATCCCGGTGCCCCGATGGGTATGGCGGAGATAGCCACTGTGCTCTGGCGGGATTTCCTCCGTCACAACCCGACCAACCCGAACTGGGTGGATCGTGACCGTTTTGTATTATCTAACGGACATGGCTCCATGTTGTTGTACTCCTTGCTGCATCTGGCCGGGTATGACCTGTCCATTGACGACATAAAGAATTTCCGGCAATTACATTCGAAGACGCCCGGCCATCCCGAGCATGGCTATACACCCGGCGTCGAGACGACCACCGGCCCATTGGGGCAAGGACTGGCCAATGCGGTCGGCATGGCCCTGGCCGAACGCACACTTGCCGCGCAGTTTAATCGCGATGACTTCGAGATCGTCAATCATTACACCTACGTGTGTGTGGGTGATGGTTGCCTGATGGAAGGCGTGTCCCATGAGGCCAGCTCGCTGGCCGGAACGTTAGGCCTCGGCAAGCTGATAGCCATTTATGACAGCAACGGTATCTCCATTGATGGCGAGGTAGATGGCTGGTTTACCGAAGACGTTGCAAAACGTTTCGAATCGTATCAGTGGCATGTTATCGGTGATATCGATGGCCATGATCCGGAGGCTATCAATACGGCTCTGACGGCTGCGCGAGCTGTCACTGACAGACCCAGTTTGCTTATCTGTAACACGATTATCGGCAAGGGTTCACCAAACAAGCAAGGCAAGGAGGCCTGTCACGGGGCTGCACTTGGCGCTGATGAGGTCACGCTGGTACGCAAGACGCTGGGTTGGCAGCATGAGGCATTTGTTATTCCGGAGAATTATTACCAGGCCTGGGACTGTCGTAGTCACGGTGCCGCGCTGGAATCTGGTTGGAATGACAGGTTTGCGGCCTACCGTAAACAGTATCCGGAGCTTGCAGTCGAGTTTTCACGTCGAACCGGCGGCGATCTACCAGCAGCATGGAAGCAGACCGTCAGCGGATTTATCAGCAAGTGCGTCGACAAGATCGAGTCGATTGCCTCGCGTAAGGCCTCGCAGAATACGCTTGAAGCGTTCGGGCCGGTGTTACCAGAATTGATTGGTGGTTCGGCGGATCTGGCCGGCTCCAACCTGACTATCTGGTCGGGTTCAAACGGCAACAGCCGGAAAAACCCGGCAGGTAACTATATGTATTATGGCGTGCGGGAATTTGCCATGTGCGCGATCAACAACGGTCTGGCATTACATGGTGGTTTCATTCCGTACGGTGCCACCTTCCTGATTTTTTCAGAATATGCCAGAAATGCCTTGCGCATGGCCGCGCTGATGAAACAGCGCAATGTGTTTGTGTTTACCCATGATTCAATTGGACTGGGCGAGGATGGCCCTACCCATCAGGCGGTAGAACAGGCTGCGACCCTGCGCATGATTCCCAATATGTCGCTGTGGCGCCCGTGTGATACGGTCGAGACGGCGGTGGCCTGGGCGACCGCGATCGAAAACTGCACCCTCCCGACCAGCCTGTTGTTTTCCAGACAGAATTTGCGCCATATCGTCCGTACGACTGATCAGATCAGCAATATTTCCCGCGGTGGATATATAATTGCAGGTGGCAACGTTGAGCCTGATGCCATCATTATTGCCACAGGGTCAGAGGTCAGCATGGCCATTGATGCGGCGGAGAGTCTCGGCAAGGAAGGTCACAAGGTTCGGGTTGTATCAATGCCTAGCACGGATGTCTTTGATGCACAGGATGAGCAGTACCGGAACTCGGTATTGCCGCCGCATGTTCGTAAACGGGTGGCAGTTGAGGCGGGTATACCAGACTTCTGGAGTAAATATACCGGATTGGATGGCAAGGTACTCGGGGTGCCTGGATTTGGTGAATCCGCGCCCGGCAACGTCGTATACGAGCATTTCGGAATTACTACCCCGAACCTGATTAAACTGGTCAGCAGCCTGCTGTGATCAGTGATAGAGAAAAATCTGCAACCAAACCGGAGTATTTTTCATGACTATAAAAATTGGAATTAACGGCTATGGACGCATCGGCAGGAACATCCTGCGGGCGCTGTATGAATCGGATCTGTCAAAACAGATCCAGATTGTTGCCATCAATGATCTGGGTAATGCCGAGACGAATGCACACCTGACACGTTACGACACAGCGCATGGAAAGTTTCATGGCACGGTCAGTGTGGAAGGCGACTACATGATAGTGAATGGTGACAAAATCCGGGTATTTTCAGAACGTGACCCGGCTAAATTGCCGTGGAAGGACGTCGGTGTTGATGTAGTACATGAATCCACCGGACTGTTTACCAGCAAGGAGAAGGCCGGCAAGCACCTGTTGGGTGGTGCGAAAAAGGTCATTATCTCGGCGCCGGGTGAAAAGGACGTGGATGCGACCGTTGTGTTCGGTGTGAATCATTCCGTACTGAAGTCCACGGATACTGTTATTTCAAATGCCTCCTGCACGACCAACTGTCTGGCACCGCTGGCCAAGGTATTGCATGAAGGGGTGGGCATCGTTAGTGGCATCATGACGACAATACATTCATACACAAATGATCAAGTCCTGACCGATGTTTATCATTCGGATCTGAGACGTGCACGTTCCGCAACAATGTCGATGATACCGACGAAGACCGGTGCGGCAGCGGCGGTAGGACTGGTGTTGCCGGAACTGAATGGCAAGCTCGATGGTTTTGCCGTACGCGTTCCGACCATCAATGTGTCAATGGTAGACCTGAGTTTCATCGCTGCACGTGAGACCAGCATCAAGGAGATCAATGCGCTGGTTAAAGCGGCAGCCACCGGTTCAATGAAAGGCATACTGGCCTATACTGAAGAGCCGCTGGTGTCGATCGATTTCAATCATAATCCAGCCTCATCAACGCTGGATGCCTCACTGACGAAGGTCATTGAATGCAAGCTGGTCAAGGTGGTTTCCTGGTATGACAACGAGTGGGGCTTCTCCAATCGCATGCTTGATACAACGATAGCGCTGATGAATGCGGGTTAATAGCATCTATGGCCAGTAATAACCTGTTTGTAACACTGGACGATATCCCGCTGTCCGGTAAACGCGTGCTTTTGCGTGTTGATTTCAATGTGCCGGTACGTAACGGCAAGGTCGCGGATGATCAGCGTATCCGTGCCTGCCTGCCGACCATACACAAGATCGTCGAGTCCGGTGCAAGCCTGGTGTTGATGTCACATATGGGTCGACCCAAGGAAGGCAAATTTGACCCGGCGGCGAGTCTGGCATTGATTGCCGATCATCTGGCGACCTTGCTGGGTGAAAAGGTCGCCTTTATTTCCGACTGGGCCGCTGTTGGTGAAACTGGCGGTGCCAGGGTTGTCTTGCTGGAAAACGTCCGTTTCCAGGCGGGCGAGACAAAAAATGACGACCAGCTGGCGCGAAAGATGGCGGCGATGTGTGATGTTTATGTAAACGATGCCTTTGCAGCGGCGCACCGCAGTCATGCCTCGACCCATGGCGTTGCCAAGTACGCACCGGTGGCCTGTGCAGGTCCGCTGATGGTAAAGGAAATTGAAGTGTTGACGGCGGCGTTTAAAAATCCGGCACGACCGTTGATAGCGATCGTGGGTGGTTCGAAGGTCTCGACCAAACTGAATATCCTCAAATCCCTGCTGGACAGGGTGGATCAGCTGATCATCGGTGGCGGTATTGCCAATACCTTCCTGAAGGCAAGCGGTGTTGATATCGGCAGTTCGCTCTGCGAGAACGAGTTGCTCGACAGCGCGCGTGAAATCATGAAGATTGCCAAACAGGATGGTAAATACCTGCCCTTGCCGGTTGATGTGGTTTGCGGCAAGATTGTCAGTGACTATGCCGAGGCAGAAATCCGGACACTGGGTAATATTGGTGAGGACGATATGATCCTTGATATCGGCCCGAAGACCGCACAACAATATGCAGACGCGCTGTTACAGGCGAAGACGATAATCTGGAATGGCCCGCTGGGTGTGTTTGAAATCGAGCAGTTCAGTCGCGGTACCGGGATTGTTGCCAATGCCATTGCCGACAGCCATGCGTTCTCGGTAGCTGGCGGGGGTGATACTCTTTCAGCCATCAGCAAGTTCGGTATTGCACCGAAACTGTCCTATATCACCACAGCCGGCGGGGCGTTCCTGGAATTCCTCGAAGGCAAGACCTTACCTGCCCTCGCCATGCTCGAAGAACGGGCACTGGCATGGCGTGCAACAGAACACGAATACTAGAAGAAAGAAAAAAATGCGCAGAACAAAGATTATTGCCACACTCGGTCCGGCAACGGACGATCCAAAAATACTTGAACAGCTTATCCTCTCGGGGGTTGATCTGTTCAGGATGAATTATTCACACCAGAACCATAAATCGCACGAGATCCGTATCCGTCAGGTCCGCGACCTCTCTGCGAAGGTCGGTATTGAGGCTGGTATTATTGCCGACCTGCAAGGGCCCAAGATCCGCCTTGAGCGTTTCAAGCGTGGCAAGATATTCCTGAAGGAGAATGATCCGTTCATCCTCGATACCCAGCTGGATCCGGGTGCCGGCAGCAAGGATCGTGTGGGTGTAACCTACAAAAAGCTTGCCAAGGACGTAAAACGCGGTAACCGCCTGTTGCTGGACGACGGCAGAATCGTTCTCGAAGTTGAAAAGGTGAAAGGCTCAGAGATTCATTGTTTCACCGTTGTTGGTGGAGAGCTCTCCAACAGCAAGGGTATCAATCTGCAGGGTGGTGGTCTGTCAACAGACGGCCTGACAGAAAAGGACATCTCTGACCTGGTGCACGCCGTCGGCATGGGTGTCGATTATATCGCCGTCTCGTTCGTCAAATCGGCAAAGGACATCTCCATCCCCCGGGCCCACCTGAAAAAAATGAAGAGCCATGCGCACATCATTGCCAAGATGGAGCGAACTGAGGCATTGCACAACGCTGAACAGATTATCAGTGCGGCCGATGCCATCATGATTGCCCGGGGCGACCTCGGCGTGGAAATCGGAGATGCGGCATTACCACCGGTGCAGAAACGTCTGATTAATCTGGCCCGCGAGATGGATACAGCCGTTATTACCGCCACCCAGATGATGGAGTCGATGATCGAAAACCAGACGCCGACCCGTGCCGAGGTGTTTGACGTGGCCAATGCGGTCCTGGATGGGACTGATGCGGTTATGTTGTCCGGTGAAACCAGTATGGGCATGTATCCGGTCAAGGTCGTACAGGCGATGGCGAATATCTGCGAAGAAACGGAAAAGCAACGTGCAATACGCGTCTCCGACCACCGTATAAATACCCGTTTCGATAATATTGGTGAGGCAATCGCCATGTCGACCATGTATGCGGCCAACCATATCGGTGCCAGTGCGATAGCCGCCCTGACCGAGACCGGTTCGACCGCGTTGTTTATGTCGCGCATCAGTTCCGGCATACCCATCTTTGCCTTTACCCGCCATTTGAACACCATGCGCAAGGTCAAGCTGTACCGTGGTGTTTATCCGATACTGTTTGATGTAACCAGTACCGACACTGTGAAGATCAATCAGGAACTGGTAGCTGAGCTGACTGAACGCAGTTTTGTGCGTGATGGCGAACTTGTCATAATCACCAAGGGTGACCTGCGTGGTCGTCGTGGCGGCACCAACAACATGAAGATAGTCAGGGCCGGCGATATCACCCCTGATGTGGACCATTTTTTAGAGTAATCAATAATCCGGAACTGTAGAGACCTGACAGGAGTTTAGAACATGAGCAAATATGCACAAGAACTGGAAGCAACTGCCAGTGCCATGGTGGCAAAGGGCAAAGGAGTACTGGCGATAGACGAGAGTGCGCCTACCATCGAGAAGCGCTTCAAGACGATCAACCTGCCGTCGACCGAGGAAAGCCGCCGTGCTTATCGTGATCTGCTGATTACCGCACCGGGTTCAGCAGAATATATCAGTGGCATGATTCTGTATGATGAAACGATGCGGCAGTCGACCAGCAAGGGTGTACCATTCCCGAAGGCACTGATGGATCAGGGTATCATGCCGGGTATCAAGGTAGACAAGGGTACCAAGTCGCTGTCCGGTTATGACGGCGAGGTTGTCACCGAAGGTCTGGACGGCTTGCGCGAGCGACTGGCCGAGTACCGTCAACTGGGCGCCAAATTTGCCAAATGGCGTGCTGTGATCACTATTGGCAAGGGCATCCCGACCAGTGCCTGTATCCGTGTAAATACCCATGCGCTGGCCCGTTATGCGGCCCTGTGTCAGGAAGCTGGTATCGTTCCCATGGTCGAGCCTGAAGTACTGATGGACGCCGATAACACGATTGATACCTGTTATGACGTGACCGCTTCCACACTGCAGGCGTTGTTCATTGAACTTGACAAGCAGGGTGTGGCATTTGAGCATACTATCCTGAAGGTCAATATGGTCGTATCCGGCAAGTTGTGCCCGGTACAGGCCGGTATCGCCGAAGTAGCTGAAAAGACTGTGCGCTGTCTGCGTTCGACTGTCCCGGCAATCATCCCCGGTATTGTGTTCCTTTCCGGTGGTCAAAGTGTCGAGCTGGCAACGGCCCATCTGAATGCGATGAATGCGGCCCATCCTTCTCTGCCCTGGCCGCTCAGCTTCTCGTATGGACGTGCCTTGCAGGAGCCCTGTCTGAAGGCCTGGGCGGGCAAGCCGGAAAATGTAGCGAAGGCACAAGAGGTCCTGCTGCACCGCGAGAAGTGCAACGGCTACGCCAGTCTTGGAAAATACACCCAGGACATGAAATAAGGCCCAGGCGGTTCTTGCTGCCAGGCCGATACTTGTCGGCTTGGCAGCAATTCAAATCATTTTCCCGTCAGTATCGTTTGCGCTTCACGGTATTTTGCAGCCGTGTTCGCAATGACGTGTTCAGGCAGTTTCGGACCCGGTTCGGTCTTGTTCCAGTCCAGTGTCTCCAGATAGTCTCGCAGGTATTGTTTATCAAAACTGGGCGGACTGGTGCCGACCTGGTAAGAATCGGCTGGCCAGAACCGGGACGAGTCCGGGGTCAATGCCTCGTCTATCAGGTGTACCACGCCGTTATCATCCAGTCCGAATTCAAACTTGGTGTCGGCAATGATAATGCTGCGGGTAAGCGCAAATTCAGCGGCCTTTTTATAGATCAGCAGACTGCAGTCCCTGACCTTTTCCGCGACCTCACGACCGAGCAGGCCAACTGCCGTATCAAAACTGATGTTTTCATCGTGTGCGCCCATCTCGGCCTTGGTAGACGGAGTGAACAGTGGTTCCGCCAGTTTTTCAGCCTGGCGCAAGCCTGCAGGCAGGGTGATACCACAAACAGCGCCGCTGTTCTGGTAGTCTTTCCAGCCGGATCCAATCAGGTAGCCACGAATGATTGCCTCTACTGGTAATGGTTTCAGTTTCTTGACCACGATGCCCCTGCCAATAATCGGCTGTCTTTCTATTGGATCAGGTAGCACTTGTTCCAGCGTGAGATTACTCAGGTGGTTCGGCAACAGATCCCTGAACCGTTCAAACCAGAAATTCGATACGGCGGTGAGTACCTTGCCCTTGCCCGGAATCGGATCCGGCATTACTACATCAAAGGCGGAGATCCGATCCGAAGTGACAATCAGCATATGCTGATCATCGACAGCGTAGATATCACGTACCTTGCCACTGTTAAGCAGTTTGAGGCTGCTGATTTCGGAGCGGTAAAGTGTGTCAGTTTCAGGTTTCATCAGGTTAGTATTCCAGCGTTTTTTGCCATTTTCCCACACCTTGGGCGCGTGTGCCAAATAAAAGGAAGTTTTTTCTTTAATATGTAATGAGTCTCATGTAATGTGCGTGCGCTTGAACAACTTCTTCCAACCACTCATGTCGGGACTCGTGAATGGATAAAATACGTCTACACGGCTTTAACAATCTGACCAAGACCCTTAGCTTCAACATCTATGATGTTTGCTATGCGGTTACCGATGTGCAAAACCAGGAATACATGGATTATATCGATGAGGCCTATAACGCCGAGCGGTTGACCCAGATCCTGGAAGACGTTGCTAATATCATCGGTGCGAAGATCCTGAACATTGCCAAGGCAGATTATGACCCGCTGGGCGCGAGTGTGACCATTCTGATTTCAGAGGAAGGTCATGCACCTGAAGGTATGAACAACAGTGAGGAACCCGGCCCGGTCCCGGAGGCAGTGGTGGCACATCTCGACAAGAGCCATCTGACTGTACACACCTACCCGGAGAGTCATCCGGATTTTGGTATCAGTACCTTCCGTGCGGACATCGATGTCAGTACCTGCGGTATGATCTCGCCACTGAAGGCGCTGAATTTCCTGATCCACAGCTTTGAGTCAGATATCCTGACCATTGATTACCGTGTACGTGGCTTTACCCGTGATGTCATCGGTAACAAGCATTTTATTGATCACCAGATCAATTCAATACAGAACTACATCGACCAGGAGACCCAGGACAGATACCAGATGATCGATGTGAATATCTATCAGGAAAATATCTTCCATACAAAGATGTTGCTGAAAGATTTCGATCTGAACACCTACCTGTTCCATGTCGAGGCCGATGACCTGAAAAAAGACCAGCGCGAGCGGATTGAGAAGAGCCTGAAGCAGGAAATGTACGAGATTTTCTACGGTCGGAATATTTAAAGACCCGAGCCGACTTCCACGAAAGTCAGGTATCAGCCGTCAGGCTATAATTGTGAAAGACCGTTAGCCGCATGGATGCGGCGCTCGAGCGCACATGGATGTATTCACAGCGTGTCTTGAGCGATTATAGCCAGATGGCTGATATGGCACGGTAATCAGGAAAAGTTATTTACTTACCTTCGCCCAGGTATCCTTCAGAGTAACCGAGCGGTTGAATACCGGTTTCCCGGTCTTCTGATCTATAGGGTCAGCCGCAAAATACCCGAGTCGTTCAAACTGGTATGGAATCCCGGCGCTTGCCTCTCCCAGGGAAGGCTCAAGCATACAATCATGAAGTACCTCGATTGACTCCTTGTTGAACGATGCCTTCCAGTCTTCCTGCTTTTCCGGATTGGCCACGGTAAACAGGCGATCATACAACCGTACCTCTGCGCGGACAGCACCGGTTTCAGCAACCCAGTGGATTGTGCCTTTTACCTTCCTGCCGTCAGGCGCATTGCCACCGCGGGTCTCGGGGTCATAGGTGCAGCGTAATTCGCCAATCTCGCCGGCGCTGTTCTTGATTACCTCACGACAGGTCAGCAGATACGCATAGCGTAGCCGCACTTCCCGGCCGGGGGCAAGCCGGTAAAAGTTCTTCGGGGCGTCTTCCATGAAGTCATCCTGCTCAATATAGATGACCTTGCCGAAAGGTATCTTGCGTGTACCCATTTCCGGTTTTTGCGGATGGTTCATTGCATCCAGTTGTTCAGTTGTGTCCGGGTAGTTTTCGATGACAACGCGCAGTGGCCGCAGAACAGCCATCGCCCTTTGTGTAGTCTCGCCGAGATTATCTCTCAAGGCATTCTCAAGAATGACAGGATCTATACGCGTATCATTTTTGGTCACACCTATGACCTCGCAGAAGTTGCGCAGTGCGGCCGGGGTGTAGCCGCGACGGCGTAGTCCAGACAAGGTCGGCATACGCGGGTCATTCCAGCCGGAGACATACCGGTCCCTGACCAGTTCGATCAGCTTGCGTTTGCTAAGCACCGTGAAGTCGAGATTCAGTCGGGCAAATTCATACTGATGCGGTCGTGCCGGTGTATGCAGTGTGTCCAGCACCCAGTCGTACAACGGGCGGTGGTCCTCGAATTCAAGCGTGCAGATTGAATGGGTGATGTTCTCAATCGCGTCGGACAGACAATGGGCATAGTCATACATCGGGTAGATCTTCCACGTAGTGCCGGTACGATGGTGACGGGCATTACGAATGCGGAAGATGACCGGGTCGCGCATGTTCAGGTTAGGCGAGGTCATATCGATTTTGGCACGGACGACATACTGGCCGTCAGTAAATTCACCCTGTTTCATCCGTTCAAACAGGGCAATACTCTCGCTGGCGGGTCGATCCCGCCAGGGACTGGGTCGGCCCGGTTCTGTCAGGGTGCCGCGATATTCGCGCATCTGCTCGGCGTTCAGTTCGTCGACGTACGCCTTGTCTATCCGGATTAGTTCCACGGCATATTGATACAACTGCTCGAAATAGTCGGAAGCAAAATACATCCGATCCGCCCAGTCAAAGCCGAGCCAGCGTACATCCTCTATGATCGACTGAACATACTCGACATCTTCCTTTTCGGGGTTGGTATCGTCGAATCGCAGATTACATTTGCCCTTGAACTCCTGTGCCAGACCGAAATTGATGCAGATGGATTTGGCATGGCCTATATGCAGGTAGCCATTCGGCTCCGGCGGGAAACGGGTATGGACCCGGCCGGCCGTGCTGTTATTTTCAAGATCCGTCTCGATTCTGCGACGGATAAAATTTGAGCTGGTGGTGTTGCTGGTTTCAGTCATTAAATCATCTCGGGGTACAAGGCTCGTTTTGCCATGGCTGGAAGGTCTCCTTCCAGTCCCATCGCGTGTTGCATTATCGCGGATTTTATCCAGGGAATCGAATTTACTGTATCCAGTCCAAATCCGCGCAGGTTCACGAGTGCGCTGTTCCGGGAAGCGAAGACCGTTTTGATCCCGTCCAGCGCCAGTTGCATACATTGATTATCCGTTCTGCGCCAGCGTTCATAGCGCCGCAACAGTTGCCGTGAGTATATCGTGCGCTGTTTAGCCCTGGCTTTAAGGATAAGGTCGGCTAGCACGGCCACATCGAGCAATCCCATATTGGCACCCTGACCGGCCAGAGGATGTACTGTGTGGGCGGCATCACCGACCAGCACCAGCCTGTCAGCGATATAAGCGGGTGCATTGGCGCGGTACAGGTCGAAACCACCGCGTTTCCCGCAGGAGGTGACCTCGCCCAACCGGTGTTCGAAGGCCTGTTGCAGAGTCAGGCAAAACTCGGGTTCTGCCATCGCCAGCAGTTCCCTGGCTTGTTCAGGTGTGGTCGACCACACGATGCCGCAACGGTGCGGTTCTGCCAGTGGCAGGAATGCGAGCGGTCCGTTCGACAGGAAACGTTGTCTTGCGACATGATCATGTGCGAGTCGACTGGTCACTGTGCAGGTAATCGCTTGCTGGTGGTAATCATGGCGTGCGCCATCCAGTCCGGACAGTTTGCGGACCGGGGAATGGCTACCATCTGCGGCGACCAGTAAATCAGCCTGGATGCGGTCACCGTTCGTTAATTCCAGTTCGACCTCTGCCTCCTGGTTCACGATCGACGCGATCTGGCAGTGTCGGATCACGGTGCAGTCTGGCAGGTAAGTACAGGCCTGTTCCAGCTGTTGTTCCAGTAACTGTTGTTCAACGATGTACCCAAGTGCAGGTTCACAGATCTCGGCACTGTCAAACCGGATCTCGCTGCCGGTGGTTTCGTCCCAGACATGCATCTGGCTGAATGTGCCAATACGTTCACGTGGTAGTCGCTGCCAGATATGGATAGAGGCAAGGATATTGGCCGATGCCGGTGTGATTGCCAGTGTGCGTGGGTCCGGACTTGCTTCAGCGCTTGCCGGCAGTGGCCTTGCCGTATCAATTAAAATGGTGGCAATACCTTTACGGGACAGCAGATTTGCGAGTGTACGGCCGATCAGTCCGGCCCCGGCGATCGCGACCCCGGTCTGGTAGAGTCTCATGGCAGCCCGTTCTGTCTTTGTCTAACCAGCCCCGGTTGTCTGCCTGCCAGGCCAGTTGCCTGGCGTATCAGTCGCCGTTTCATCGGCAGGGACAGGTCGAGTGCGAGCATGCCGAGGTTTCTGATCAGCGCCTTTACCGGGTTGTCATTGTAGAACATGCCTGCGATCGTATCGCTAAAGCAAACAACCCCGGACTGATCCAGCATGCGTGCATGGGTGTAAGTCTCCAGCACATCCATGCTGCCAGGGTCGGTACCACGTTGCACTGCCTCAATGATATGTTCTGCAAGTGAGGCGGCATCACGCAGGCCAAGATTAAAACCTTGTGCGCCGTTCGGGTGTATCGTGTGTACCGAGTTGCCGAGTAACACAGCGCGTTCGGTATATTGGCGATTCGCCTGAACCAGCCTGATCGGATAACTCTTGCGCTTGCCGGCCTTCTGCATCCGTCCCAGCCGCGTGCCAAAATCCTGTTGTACGGTGTCCAGATAGGCAGCGTTGTCCATTGCCATATAACCGTCCTTCAGGCTGCTGGCAACGATATGTACGGCCACACAGCGCCCTTCAGCGACAGGCAGCATCGCGATCGGCCCCTGCGGGGTAAAGCGTTCATAGGCGGTATTGTTATGCGCCAGTTCCGGCGTCAGATTCGAGACGATAGCCGTTTGTCCATAATCCTTCACGCTGGTTTCTATACCCAGTCTTGTACGTATCTCCGAACTGGTGCCGTCCGCGCCGACCAATAGTCTGCAGCGTAGCGTGAACAACTGTTCGTTACGGCGGTAGTCCACTTCAATACAGTTTCCGCCATTTCTGATATCGGTCACGCTGGCGGGGCAGATATAGTCAGTGTTTGTCAGTGAGGACGTCTTGCGTAACAGCGCCGCCCCGAGGTCACGTGCCATCACCACATGGCCGAGTGCGGCCAGATCCAGATCAGCGGCATGTAAATGCACCATTCCAAATCGGCCCTTTTCACTGATATGGATATGGCGGATGGGTACTGATTGTGCTGCAAGATCCGGCCAGACTCCAATGGCAATCAGGATACGTTGCGATGACAGCGCCAGCGCAAGCCCGCGGTCATCATAACTGGGTTGCTCGTCTGCATCCGCCGCCACCTGCTCAATAACGGCAATACGTAGGGGCTGACCCGCCAGACTACAAGCCAGGCTCGCGCCTGCGAGGCCGCCGCCGATGATCGCGATGTCGTATTCATTATTCATATTTTTTCAATCAAATAGACAGGGATCTGATGATACTGTCCGGCCCGGCAGTACGGCTTGGTCGCTCCAGACACGCCGTGAATACATCCATGCGGCACACGGTCTGTCACAACCAGACCGGGCTACCGGGCCTGATTCTCCTGAACAGGGATGCATCTTTTGATCAACTTGCACCCGCCATCAATGCCTCAATCTCGTCAACCGCCTTTGGTACATCCCGGGTCATTACCTCGTTACCATCTCGAGTCACCAGCACATCATCTTCTATACGTACACCGATATTCCACCATTTACTCGATAGCCCCTTGTGCGGCTGAAAATAGAGGCCGGGCTCGATCGTGGTGACCATGCCGGGCTCCAGATTGCGCCACTCACCATCCAGCTTGTAATCACCCACGTCGTGCACGTCCATACCCAGCCAGTGGCCGGTGCGGTGCATGAAATATTTCTTGTAGGACTGTTCCTTGATGAGGGCGGACAACTTGCCTTTCAGTATACCCAGTGACAACAGTCCCTCGGTCAGTACGCTGACAGCAATATCGTGCGGGTCATTCCAGTGTTTGCCGGGTTTAACCTCGGCAATCGCTGCCAGATTGGCGTCGAGTACCAGTTCATAAATCTGGCGTTGTTCGCGGGAGTAAGTGCCGTTAACCGGGAAGGTGCGCGAAATATCACTGGCATAGTTTCCGTATTCTGCGCCGGCGTCAATTAGCAGGATGTCACCGTCTTTCAGTTCGTCCGCGTTTTCGGTGTAGTGCAGGATGCAGCTGTTTGCACCTCCACCAACGATGGACGGGTAGGCCGGAGAACGTGCACCATTCAGCATGAACTCATGTAACAACTCTGCCTCAATCTGGTATTCCATCATGCCAGGTTTGCATATACGCATTGCACGTTTGTGTGCACTGGCGGCAATCTTTGCGGCCTTGCGCATCAATGATACTTCATCACGGCTTTTGAACAGACGCATCTCGTGCAGCAGGTGGTTCAGTGAGATAAACTCGTCCGGCGACTTGACCCCGGTGCGTATGCGTTTGCGTACCTGGTTTACCCAGCCGAGCACACGATGATCAAACGGTGCATTATTACCCATCGTGTAGTAGATGCGATCCCGATCCTCCAGCAGACCGGGCAGGATATCGTCCATGTCCTCAATCGGGAATGCATCATTGGCACCGTATAATTCACAAGCTCCTTCAAGTCCGGCACGACGCCCGTTCCAGATTTCCATCTTTTCGTCACGTTCACGACAGAACAGTACATATTCTCCGTGGTGCCGATCGGGTATGAGTACGGCGACCGCCTCGGGTTCGGAATATCCGGTCAGGTAATAAAAATCGCTCTCGGGCCGGAATGAAAACTCCACATCGCGGTTGCGTATTGATACCGGGGCGGTCGGTATAATGGCAACACTCTGGTCACCCATCATGTCCATCAGCCGTTTCCGGCGCCGTGAATATTCCTTTTTATCCATTAATGGTAGGTCTCCTGTTTGTCGACTGCCATACCGGAAGGTTGCAGCAGATCATAGATATAAATCGCGCCGATGCGTACATACTCCACCAGTTCAAACAACGCCTGCTCGTCGCTTTCATCGGCTATTTCACTGGCTTCTATCTGGCAAACGCGGGTGAAATTTTCGATCATTTCCTTGCCTTCCTCATTTCCCAACGCCGTTGCAGAATGTTGTCCCAACGCAAATCCGTTGAGGAAACCATAACACCATTCACTTAGCGCTACGACACGATCTGCCAGTGGCGCATCGTCGTCAGGTAATAGCGGGTGAAAGTCAAGTTCAGGTGCATCCAGGTTCCTGCGGGTTTCCGTCAGCAGCAGCTCGATCTCCTCATGGCACTCATCGACCAGGGAATCCACTTCAGTCTGCAGATCCAGATACTCTTCCCAGGTCTCCGGGTCAGGAGTGTCATTGACACACAGATGCCCGCACAGAAATCCATGACAGTCAGCTGCATGAGCTGCTGCGTCGGACAGTCGCAATAACTCGCTTAACTCATTATAATTCAGCATAATTCAACCGTATTCTCCAGAATAAGCGGGTATTTTGCAGGGCAACATCATCCGGGTTCAAGTAGTAAAAGTAAATCGCCAATATCGGCTGTTGACCGTAATCAGGCGGCACCCTATATTGGATGGTAAGAAGTACAGGCGTTTTAACATAATTAATATAAGAAAATGTTTCGACTATGAATGAAAAAAACAGTGAAAACCTTGACCTTGCTGCACTTGAAACGCGTGTGGATGAATTGATCCGCACGGTAGATAAGCTGAAGTCCGAGAACATCACCTTGCGCTCACAGCAAGAATACATGGTAAATGAGCGTTCCAGTCTGATTGAAAAAACCGAGCAGGCGAGGGCACGTATTGAATCGATGATTACCCGTTTGCGGGCGATGGAAACACGGACATGAGCAACCCCAAACCAGTCACTGTACGTATACTCGACAAGGAATACCTTATTTCCTGTGACGATAGCGAACGTGAGCAGTTACATACTGCGGTCACCTTCCTGAATATGAAAATGAAAGATGCAAAAGATGGAGGCAAGGTCATTGGCTCCGAGCGCATTGCGGTGGTGGCTGCGTTGAACATCGCACATGAATTTCTTGCATACAAACGTCATAATGCTGACTATACTAAAACCATAGACAAGACGATCCAGCGCTTGCGTAATAAACTGGATGAAGCATTGACCAGTGGCAAACAACTGGAAGTCCAGTAGGAAAGTACTGGCGATCGTCCGTCTGAACAGATTCACCTTGGGTATCTTCTGGACTGCGCGTAACAAGGCAGGGTAACTTGAGCCTAATTACATAACCCCGGGGGCTAATCGTGATGTTGTTGTGCATGCCCGCAAGGGAAGCCTGATATGTCACAGGCTGTCCCCACTTGAACTATTGGTTCAAGTTCAGCGCTTTCAACGTCAGAACGGTTGATACCCTCTTAAATTCCCCTTACAGGTGCTCACAGCGCCTGTAAGGGCGTTTCCCCGTTGTGTATAAACAGATTACATCATATTATCTGCTGCCATCTCACCGATGGCCAGCCCGACACGATAGCGACCAAACCAGCACCGAAACAAACATAAGAGTGATCAGACACCGATGAGTTATTGGCTGATGAAGTCAGAACCCGACGTATTCAGTATCAGTGATCTGAAAGATCGTCCTGGCAGGACCGAACCCTGGGATGGCATCCGGAATTATCAGGCCAGAAACTTTATCCATGACGACATGCGTGCCGGTGATCTGGCATTTTTTTATCATTCGAACTGCGAGGTGCCGGGTATTGCGGGCATCATGACCGTTGTCGCGGCGGCGCGACCGGATCCGACCGCATTGGATAATAAGCACCTTCATTATGATCCGAAGAGCCGGACGGACAAACCCACCTGGTATCTGGTCGATGTTAAATTTAAAAAACAGTTTAAACGTATCATTACGCTGAATGAATTGCGTGGACATAAGGCCCTGAGTAACATGAAGTTATTGCAGAAAGGGAGCCGGTTGTCGGTCATGCCGGTCAGCCCTGCGGAATGGAACTATATACACGGTCTTGAATGACCGCATTACACGGATTAGTCTATGAGCACAGAATCTACCCCCGTCAATGTTGTTGATGCCTATGGCGAATGGATTGCGAACTGCCCGGTTGAATGGAGTCTTGCGGCATACGAGAGTGCCCACCGTCAGTTGATTGACACGGTCGCGGTGATGATACCCGGCGCGATCGAACCATCCGCGCTGATTGCTCTGGAGACTGTGCGATCCTGGGGTGGTACTGATAGTGGTGCTAATATTACCGGTACAACTGACAAGTTTGCCGCCCCCTGGGCCGCCCTTGTCAACGGCACCGCTGCCCATGCTCTTGATTTTGATGATAATTTTGACCCGCCGAAGGCGCATGCCTCGGCTGTCCTCTATCCCGCCATATTAGCGCTGGCTGACACGCATAAAATTTCCGGTATGGATGTGCTGGATGCCTACGTCGTCGGCTTGCAGATCATGGGCAGGGTGGGACAGGGCGTGAATCCGGTTCATCGAAATCGTGGCTGGCATGCAACGGCGACCGTTGGTGTTTTTGGCGCAGCGGCGGCCTGTGCCCGCCTTTTGAAACTGGATGCCGCGCAGAGCGCACATGCCTTGTCGCTGGCCAGCAGCATGTCGTCCGGCTTTATGTCCCAGTTTGGCTCGATGGCCAAGTCATTACATGCCGGCCTCGCTGCGAAAGGTGGCGTGGTGGCATCTGCATTGGCACAGAATGGTATGAAGGCGGGTAAACACACACTCGATGGCCCGACCGGCATGAATACGTTGATGGTAGGACCGGATCGTGACGAACTGAGAAAGGGGGTGACCGGTGCTGAACATGGCCAGACGCTGACCTTTGAAACCAGAAATATTGGCGAACCGCTGCACATCACTGAATACGGTTTCCGGGTAAAACGGTTTCCCAACTGTGGCAGTGCCCATCGGGCAATGGATTTATTGCTGGAGATACTACAGACCAATCCGATCAGCCCTGATAGTGTGATTACCGTAATCGTTGAGGCACCCAAATCGCATCTGGACAACCTGTTTTACCATAAACCTGTGAACGGTCTGGAGGCAAAGTTCTCGATGCAGTATGCACTGGCCTGTCTGCTCTCAACCGGTTATTGCGGCCTGCAGGACTTTACTGACGAGGCCGTGGCGAGACCGGAGCTGAGGATGTACTTCAACCGAATCCAGTTGCGACCGGTAGACAAACTCGAAAGCGAGTTCCCGACCCGGCTGACCGTGTTGACCACGGATGGCAGGCAATACATGCTGACCGCCAGGATGCCGCGGGGCAGTATCGCTGCGCCGTTTACTATGACCGAGTACTGGGAAAAATATGATGCCTGTGTACAGGGTCTGCTTGATAACGCACGAGCCGCCGCCTTAAAACAGGCCTTGCGTGACTTTCATACCTTGACACTGGCCAGCGACATGAGCCGGTGTTTTGCAGTAAACTTGCAGGCATCCTAATCCACCCTCGGGAGCATTAAACAATGCCCATGCAAGGTTCAAAATTACAATACAGCGCCCTGGTGCTGGCTGCCAGAAGGCCCGGTATCCTCGACCCGCTGGCCAAGGCGGTCGGAGTGACCCATAAGTGTCTTGCGCCGATTAACGGACGGCCGATGCTTGAACGGGTCATTGAGGCCGTACTGCAAAGTGACCGCTGCAAACATGTGTATGTATCGATAGATGACCCGCAGGTACTGCGAACAAATGCAAAAATATCCGGTTGGCTGGCAGATGGATCAGTTAGTACCGTTTCCGCACGCAACTCCCTGACAGACAGCGTACTCTCCGCAGCGGAACAGATCCCGGATGCAGACTGGCCAATTATGATTACTACCGGTGACAATGCCTTGCATACGCCGGAGATCGTGCGCGATTTTATTGACGGTGCAGAAACCAATCGTGCCGATGTCTCCTGTGGTATCACCCGTGAGGAAGTAGTTGTTGCCACTCTGCCCGAGGCCGCCAAGGCGTTTCATCGGCTGAAGGACGGCGGTTTCTCCTCCTGTAACCTGTATTCATTAAAAGACCGGAACGCACTGAAGACCGTAGAGGTGTTTCGCGGCGGTGGCCAGTTCGGTAAGCGCCATATCCGCATCCTCAAGGCATTCGGTCTGATATCGTTTCTGCTCTACAAACTGAAAATGATCACGATAGACGGTATGGTACGCCGTATCGGCAAGGGCTTCGGGGTCAAGGTGGCAGCGGTTTTCCTCCCGTATGATTTTGGCCCGATAGACGTCGATGATCAAAACTCCTTTGATATCTCGGAGAAATTGCTGCGCAAGCGCGAGGGCTGACAAATTTAATGTCAGCTGTGTCGGGAGACACTGCCCACCCACCCGAAAATTTCAAAATTCTTATCGGTGCAGACCAGAGGTTCACATATGACAGCAGATGAAAAGAAGCAGGCAGTGGCGAAGGCGGCACTCGAATATATTGAGGACAATATGATCGTCGGTGTGGGTACGGGCAGTACCGTAAACCATTTCATCAACTATCTTGCCACAATCAAACACCGCATTGAAGGTGGGGTCTCCAGTTCAAAGGCATCAGAAGAGCTTATGCGCAGGCACCATATTCCGGTACTGGACCTGAACAGCGTAGACGAGGTGCCGGTCTATGTTGATGGTGCGGATGCAACGACCCGCCATCTGCAATTGATCAAGGGCGGCGGTGGTGCCTTGACCCGGGAGAAGATCGTGGCCGCCGTCAGTAAGACATTTGTCTGCATCGTCGATGATTCCAAGGTCGTTGATATACTGGGCAAGTTTCCGCTGCCGGTTGAGGTGATACCGATGGCACGCAGCCACGTGGCCCGTAGCATCGCCCGGTTGGGTGGCAAGCCGGTCCTGCGCGAAGGGTTCATTACCGATAATGGCAATATCATTCTGGACGTGCATAACCTGAATATATTGAATCCGGTCGAGCTGGAGTCGCAACTGAACCAGATTACCGGCGTCGTGACCAACGGTTTGTTCGCCTGTCGTCCGGCCGATATCCTGCTGGTGGCCAATGATCAATCTGTGCGGACGCTGCGCAGGTGATTGTATCTGGCAGATACCCAGGTAAATGTTATATATTACAGGCGCTTATAATTTGACGGACAGGCATGCCGGCAGGAATTATGCGGTCGCTTCCGGCAAGTTTAGGGGCAGGGCAGCAATATATAATTATAATTAATCAATATATACACACACGAGGGTACGTTATGATTTTTACATCGTCTATATTGTCTCCATCATCGTATTAATCCTGCATTTCACCGGATTCCTTGCCAGACGCAATATGGAATGGGCTGTACTTGCCGCCGCTGTCGACCTGTTTGCAGTTAATATTCTCGATTATCTGGGCATGTTTCCCTGATTTGACCTCACGCCCTATCGCTAGGTGATAAGCCTGATTCAAAGGGTTAGCCAGGCCCGGGTGGTAGTCAACCAGCAGACTATCGCCACTATAGAACAGGGTATTTGCGCCCTGATAGGTGTAGAAAAACACGACACATCCGCAACGGCAGACCGCCTGCTCAAACGCATGTTGGGATATCGAATCTTCGCGGATGCTGATGGCAGGATGAACCTCAGTTTGACCGAAATCCAGGGCGGTTTGCTACTCGTACCCCAGTTTACCCTGCCTGCCGATACCAGCAAGGGTATGCGCCCCGGTTTCAGCCCCGCCGCCCCATCCG
>CAMBTO010000008.1 GCA_945870865.1 Klebsiella pneumoniae | reverse complement strand
TGTTGCTGGTCTATCCGCTCGCACATGCAGGACTAGCCCTCGCAACGTCACTGGCAGCCTATATCAATGCGGGATTGTTATTCTGGTTACTGAAAAAGCGGGGACATTACCGGACCGGCGCAGCAATATCCTCGCTGTTATTAAAGGTTATTCTTGCAACAGCGGTGATGTCTGTTTTGCTGTATATCCTGGTACATACACCGGAGTCCTGGTTTGCATGGAATGTGTATGAACGGATAGGCTGGTTGCTGGTGTGGATCAGCGGCGGTGCGTTGATCTATGCTTCAGTATTATGGTTGTCCGGTTTGCGCATGCGCGATATAAAGGCACCGGCATAAACCGGGGTAGAGTGAAATGAAAATTATCCGTCGTCTGGAAGACTTGCAAAAAAATACCCATCAGAGTGTGGTGACTATCGGTAATTTTGACGGGGTACATATCGGTCATCAATCCGTGCTCAGGCAGTTGCGTCAGCATGCCGATGAGCTGGGTGTCCCAGCAGTTGTATTGACCTTTGAGCCGTTGCCACTGGAGCATTTTTCCCCCCGGTCGGCCCCGGCCCGGTTGACCGATTTTCGTCAGAAAGTTGAATTACTTGATCAATTGTCCGTGGATAAAGTACTTTGTCTGCGGTTTGGGCCTGCATTGGCCTCACTCTCGGCGGAGGCATTTGTGAAAGATCTGCTGGTGGATGGCCTCGGTATAAAACGACTGATCGCCGGGGCCGACTTCCGTTTTGGCCGAAACCGCGAAGGTAACCTTGAGCTATTGCAACAGGCTGGACGACAGTATGGATTTGACGTAATTCCGGCACAGACATTCGATTATAATGGGATACGTGTCAGTAGCAGTCTGGTCAGGGGGCATCTGGCGCTCGGAGATTTCACCCATGCCGGTTCATTGCTAGGCAGGCAGTTCAAGATTAGCGGACGGGTAATCCACGGTGACAAGCGGGGCAGGGAGCTGGGTTACCCTACGGCCAATATGGCATTAAAACGCTGGAATTGTCCCTTGGCAGGTGTCTATGCGGTCAGGGTACATGGACTGGACGATGTCATTTATGATGCGGTAGCCAGTATCGGTACCCGACCGGTATTTAACGGCGACAGACTGTTGCTTGAGACCTGTATCTTCGGGTTTGACCGGCAGATCTACGGTCAGCGCATCAGTGTGGAGTTTCTCAAACATCTGCGGGACGAGAGGGATTTCCCGACAGTAGATGCCTTGTGTGAACAAATGCAAAAGGATGAAAAACGTGCCAGGGACTTCCTGGCAAAATTATCAGCAAACAAGGAGCTGCCCTCAGGCCCGGTGAATTAATCTTGAATACTACCAACCCGTAATGAGTAAAGAATGACGATATATAAAGACACATTGAACCTGCCAAAAACGGACTTTCCGATGAAGGGCAATCTCGCGCAGCGTGAACCGGAGATGCTGCGGCGCTGGGAGCAACTGGACTTGTACCGGAATATCCGTGCCAGCAAGGCAGGCAAGCCGCAGTACATACTGCATGACGGACCCCCGTACGCGAATGGTGATATCCATATCGGCCATGCGGTTAACAAGATTCTGAAAGACATCATCATCAAATCCCGTGGTTTTTGTGGGATGGATGCCCCGTATGTACCCGGTTGGGATTGCCATGGATTGCCAATTGAGCTGCAGGTCGAGAAGAAGATCGGCAAGCCCGGAGTCAAGGTGGATGCACACACATTTCGCAATGCCTGCCGGGCCTATGCGGCAGAGCAGATAGACAAACAGCGTAAGGATTTTATTCGCCTCGGAGTGTTTGGCGACTGGTATCGCCCGTACATGACGATGGACTTCAATACCGAGGCGAACATAGTCCGCGCTTTGGGCAAGATGATCCAGGCAGGGCATATGATCAAGGGCGCCAAGCCGGTTTACTGGTGCACGGATTGCGGTTCCGCACTGGCCGAGGCCGAGGTGGAATATCAGGACAAGAGCTCACCGGCAATTGATGTCAGATTCAGCGTGGTTGATGCCGCGGAATTGAAATCCCGCATTGCCGGAGAAAACCTGCTTGTCGACGCATCTGCGATATCGATAGCCATCTGGACCACGACACCGTGGACCTTGCCGGCAAACCAGGCGGTTGCACTGAATCCGGAGCTGGATTACAACCTTGTCGAAGTTGTTGCTGAAGGAAATCTGGAATATCTGGTGCTGGCTGCCGCGCTGACAGACAGTTGTTTGAAAAGGTACGGCATGACCACACACAAGGTCATTTCTACTTTCAAGGGCAGCGTGCTGGAAGGCCTCGAGCTGCAGCATCCGTTCTATGCCAGACAGGTCCCGGTCATACTCGGTGATCATGTCACCCTCGAAGCCGGTACCGGGGCGGTACATACTGCACCGGGACACGGTATGGACGATTACCTTGCTGGACTGCGCTACAAGTTAAAAGTGGATAACCCGGTCGCCGGTAATGGCTGTTTTGTGGAAGGTACCGAATTCTTTGCCGGTGAATTTGTATTCAAGGCAAATAAACATGTCATTGAGATATTAAATGAGCGTGGTCGTCTGGTACATGACCAGACTATCCAGCACAGCTACCCGCATTGCTGGCGTCACAAGACACCGATTATCTTCCGCGCCACACCACAATGGTTTTTCAGTATGGATGCGAATGGTTTGCGAGCAACAGCGCTACGTGAGATTGGCAATGTGAACTGGATTCCGGCGTGGGGCCAGCAACGTATCGAGAAGATGGTGTCAGATCGTACTGACTGGTGTATCTCCCGGCAGCGTACCTGGGGCGTGCCAATCGCCGTGTTTATCCATAAACTGACTGGCGAGTTGCATCCGCGGACGATGGAACTGATCGAACGTACCGCCGTGCAGATCAGCCAGCGCGGCATTGACGCCTGGTTCGATGCCGACCCGGCCACCTACGCTGACATCGTCTCGGAAGAGTATGAAAAGGTACGTGACACCCTGGATGTATGGTTTGATTCCGGTGTTACCCACGATACGGTATTAAAGACTGACGGACGTCTGGGTTTCCCGGCGGATCTTTATCTGGAAGGATCAGATCAACATCGTGGCTGGTTCCAGTCATCACTGTTGACATCGGTTGGTATCAATAATGTGGCGCCCTACCGTAGCGTGCTGACACACGGATTTACCGTTGATGCAGCAGGTAAGAAGATGTCGAAGTCGACCGGCAATGTGATCGCCCCGCAAAAGGTGATGGATACGCTCGGTGCGGATATATTACGTTTGTGGGTGGCGGCGACTGACTACCGTGGCGAGATGAGTGTGTCCGATGAGATTATGAAACGTACGGCCGATGCTTACCGGCGTATACGCAATACGGCGCGATACCTGCTGGCCAATCTTGACGGTTTTGTTCCTGAAAGTGACAGTGTTACCGAGGTTGAAATGGTCGAGCTGGATCGTTGGGTGCTGGGTCAGACAGCCCAGATGCAGCAGGAGATCATTGATGCCTATGAGAGTTACCAGTTTCATCTAATCTACCAGAAACTCCATCAGTTTTGTGTGGTCATACTGGGTAACTTCTATCTGGACATTATCAAGGATCGCATTTATACAATGCCGACAGCGAGTCTGGCACGGCGGTCCGCACAAACGGCGATGTACCATATAGCCGAGGCATTTGTACGCTGGATTGCCCCGATACTCAGTTTTACCGCTGACGAAATCTGGCAACACTTGCCAGGACCTCGCAGTGAATCGGTTTTCCTGGAGGAATGGTATCAGGGAAACCCGGTGACCAGCGCGCCGGATAGTGCCAAATGGCAGCAGGTCATCGCGGTCCGTGACGAGGTCAGCAAGGTACTGGAGCGTCTGCGTGTTGCGGGCGGGATTGGTTCCGGTCTGGATGCCGAGATATTGATTTATAGTAATGAGTTTTATCAACGTGCGTTGACATCGATCGGTGATGAGTTGCGGTTTGTTTTAATCTGTTCCTCTGCAGTTGTGAGTGACGCGTCAAACAATCTCGACAATGCCGACAAAACAGAACTGGATGGCGTCTGGATTCGCGCGATCCCGTCAACTCATGCGAAATGCATACGTTGCTGGCACCATCGGCCCGATGTGGGGAAAAATCCGTCTCACACGGAACTCTGCCTGCGCTGTGTCGAGAATGTCGATGGCAACGGTGAAACCAGACACTTTGCCTGAAGACAGGGCGACTAAAGCTGTGATGCGTACCGATAACTAACAACTGACTTTAAACAGGCGAGGAACGGATGAAATCAACCTCATTAAAGTGGTTATGGATATCGGCGCTGGTGCTGATCCTGGATCAGATCAGCAAATACTATATTGTCAATTCATTTACCCTGTATGAGTCCTTATACCTTTTTCCAGGGTTGAATTTTACGTATGTACATAATACCGGTGCGGCTTTCAGCTTTCTCAGCGATGCGGGTGGTTGGCAGCGCTGGTTATTCATCGCCTTGAGCAGTGGTGTCAGTATAGGTTTGCTCATGTGGATCTATAACCTGCCGGTTACCTGGCGCTGGTTGGCAGCCGCATTGGCGCTGGTGCTTGGTGGTGCGCTCGGAAATCTGGTGGACCGGATTATATTCGGGTATGTGATTGATTTTATTGATGTATACTACCGTGGCTGGCACTGGCCTGCATTTAATATAGCCGATTCAGCCATTAGCATCGGTGTGGTCATGTTGATAATTGATACCTTCTGGTTTGAGCATGCCAGTATGGGCAGACATAACGGTGACGTAAAAAAATAATATGCAGATTATTCTCGCCAATCCCAGGGGTTTTTGTGCCGGTGTCGACCGGGCAATTGCCATCGTTGAACGTGCACTGGACTTGTTTGGTGCCCCGATCTATGTACGCCATGAAGTTGTGCATAACAAGTTCGTGGTTAACTCACTGCGTGAGCGCGGCGCTATCTTTGTCGACGACCTGAATGAGGTCCCGGACGGCTCCACGGTTATCTTCAGTGCGCACGGCGTATCCCGGGCTGTACGCGAGGAGGCGGCCCGCAGGGAGTTGCGCGTTTTTGACGCCATCTGCCCGCTGGTTACCAAGGTCCATATGGAAGTCAGGTACTACCAGAATGAAGGCCGGGAATGCATCCTGATAGGTCATGCGGGTCACCCCGAAGTAGAGGGTACACTGGGGCAATACCGGAAAACTTCGGATACAGGCGGGATCTATCTGGTTGAAAAACTAGCAGATGTCGCCGGTCTGAATCCCATCAATTCCGGATTTCTCGCGTACGTAACACAAACGACTCTTTCAATAGATGACACGGCACAGATTATCCAGGCATTGCGGGACAGGTTTCCCGATATCCATGGCCCGAAACGGGAAGACATCTGTTATGCGACCCAGAATCGCCAGGATGCGGTAAAGAATCTCACACGTGACTGTGATCTGGTGCTGGTCGTCGGTTCACAAAACAGCTCGAACTCAAACCGGCTGGTGGAAATCTCGGAAAAGAAGGGGATACCGGCCTATCTGATAGATGGTGCCAGCGATATTCGTGAGGATTGGTTGCAGGGCAAGAAGAATATCGGATTAACGGCCGGTGCATCTGCACCGGAGGTGCTGGTAAATCAGGTGATAGACAGGCTCAGGGTACTGACCGGTGGTGCTGCGCTGATTGAGTCTGTCGGTGTAGAAGAGAATGTTGTTTTCTCACTGCCACGCGAACTCGCCAGAAAACCAGCGTGATAGTTGAAAATACCGGACAATTTGCTCCAGTCGCTTATTCCGTACTATCAGTAATATGACCAGACTCTGTCAGGGCCTGTAGCAGGGCAGTACGATTGTATCCCGTCAGTACCTTGCTGCCGACCAGCAGGACCGGTACCTGTAACTCTCCGGCGAGGTCTTTCAACTCATTTTGCAGGTTCACGTCATCGGCCACATTTTTTCCGTGACCTGTAACTTTCGTATCGACAGAAATTCTCTCAATTGTTCACAGGTATCACAGCCGGGGATGGTGTAGAGGGTCAGCGCAGGTCTGGTAGTGGTGTTTGCCACCGGTGTCTGGTAGTAATGAAGAGACAAATGGGATACAAGTGACTGAATTAACAAAAAAATGTGATTTATTTGACAAATTTTTGTGCGTGCCAGCCACATCCGGTATGATGCGCTCTTTTTTCGGCCCTTGCCAGTAAGCAGTTAGTATAGGCTGGCATACCAAACGCCGGGGCATTTTCAAGGTAAATCATGGTTCTGTAGTAGCGAAATGCCGGAATAGCTCAGTCGGTAGAGCGGCGCATTCGTAATGCGTAGGTCGGAGGTTCGATTCCTCTTTCTGGCACCATTTAAATCAATAGGTTACTTTTTATTTCAACGATTTTAAAATCCATACTGAATCGTTTCAGGTAGTTAACAGGTTATATCATCGTTTTTGCCAGTCTGAAGATTTCATCCGCATCTAGGACCAGATCGTTTTGCTCAAACAGGCTGCCTATGCAATGGCGCTGTAGCGCAAGTTTGGCGGGACCGAAGCCAAGCGCACCCCACAGCGTCTTGCCATTTAAGACTTTGCCGCGGTCATTCATCCCCACGCCTGCAATTCCCGCCGGTGGTACGGCATTCGCATCCACAACTATTTCGACAGCCGCATTGTCCTGCCAGTCAGCTGCTTCCAGCAGCTTCACACCGGCGGCGCCGGTTGCCATAATGATGTTTGCATCAGCTATGGCCTGCTTGCGCAGTTCGCGGGTGTCTGCCTCCAGCGGCTCAATTTCAACATTATAACGGTCGTTTAGGTGATTGCAGGCCTGCTCTGATCTGGCCATGCTGCGGGACGTGATTGCCACCCGTGCACCTTCCCGGGCGAGCATGACAGCTGCCCGACCACCTACCGGCCCGGTCCCTGCAAGTATAACTGCTTTTTTGCCGTTAATATCGCCACTTTTAAGGATGCTGGCGACGGCGGCGGCCGCTGTCGTGTTACATCCGTTACAATCCAGCATCACAGATACGCGGAAGCTGTCAAAAAAAACACGTTTGACGGCGTCGAGCAAGGCATCGCCGATAGTCACGCTACTGCCACCAATAAACAGGGCAGTGTACTTCTTGTTCGCCCCTGCACGGGTAAAGATCGCACCCTCGACCATCGGCTGAACCATATTAGGTACGCAGTGTGCATAACCGATGACCTGATCTGCACCGCCGTCATAGGAGACAACAGTGTCAAATACCGAGGGTTGGGCATCCGTATCTAGCTGGAACAATAGTTTTTTCATTAATTTGCCTTGCCTGGTCAGTCAGTTGATTCGGGTAGATATCGGATCATGAATTTTATTCATGGGCAGGTATTATCTGTATTATTATCCCGCATTGTCCATGCATAAATTTACCCCGTTACCGTCGAGCATACATTCATGTCCCGCGGTAACGCATGTTTCGATGGCAAATAGATGTATCTATGTATCCTGTAAAAGCTAACCTGGACCCGTATCAATGATAAAAGATCAAACAATCGAAGTATTCCTTGAAAATCTTGCCGGCAAGTTATCCACGCCCGGGGGCGGCAGCGCCGCTGCCATCATCGGGGGCATGGGGGCGGCACTTGTCAGCATGGTGGCAAACTTTACGATAGGCAAGAAAGGTTATGAAGCCGTTAATGCTGAAATGGAATCGGTGCTGGCAAAGGCTGAGGAACTCCGTAAACGGTTTGTCGAGCTGATCCAGGCGGATGTGGACGTCTTTAACCAGGTGATGGCCGCCTATGGAATGCCAAAAGAAGCCGATGCAGACAAGGCAAAGCGGGCGGAGGCGATTCAGCTGGCATTGAAAGAGGCAACCGATGTGCCGCTGGCCTGTGCGACACTCTGTATAGAGGTAATCGAGCTGTCCAGACAGGTTGCGGAAAAGGGCAATACCAATGTGATCAGCGATGCCGGTGTGGCCGTACTCGCTGCCGAAGCGGCGCTGGGCAGCGCGGCATTGAATATTTATATCAATATCGCCAATATCCGCGACAGTGAGTTCGTTAATGATCGTCGTACGCGTCTGGAAGCAATGCTGGGTTCCAGTAGTGAGACCACTGACCGGGTTTATGCGCTGGTCAAGAGCAAGGTCTGAGACACCGGTTTCACGCCGGGGGCACAGTGGATAAATGACGATCAAACTCGATCAGAAAAAACAGTGGATCAGCAATGTCAGGCGGGTCAAATCTCCCAACTATGACGATCGTCCCCTGGAGACTGACATTAGCTTGATCGTCATCCATGGTATCAGTCTGCCGCCACGCCACTACGGTCACCGGTATATCGATCAGTTGTTCACCAATACGCTGGATCCTGACCAGGATCCCTATTTCCGTGAAATTCAGCATTTAAGGGTATCCACCCATCTATTGCTCGACCGGGGTGGGGCAATAACCCAATACGTCCCCTTCGATAAGCGTGCCTGGCATGCGGGTGAGTCCAGCTTTGAGGGATGTGTGGCCTGTAACGATTTTTCTATTGGAATCGAGCTTGAAGGCTGTGATGATGAACCTTATGAGCAGGCTCAATACACGAAGCTGGCCATAATAGTACAGTCCTTGATGGCTGCCTGGCCACTGATTACCCGTCATCGCATTACTGGCCACAGTGATATAGCGCCGCTGCGCAAGACCGACCCCGGCCCGGCATTTGATTGGGAATTTTTTTATAATTTGCTTGATTGACTGTATACTGACCACATGCAATATGAGAAGACTCCATGAATCTTATTAGTATTCTGGCGAGTTTGGCCATGGAATATTTCCTGGGACCGCTTGATCGTTTTCGGGACAGTACGTGGTTCGAGACATATATGAACTGGCTGGAACTGAAATGCCTGCGTTCTCCTGTGTGGGACGGCCCGGTCGGTGTATTACTGACGATTGCATTGCCGGTAACAGCCCTGTTGCTCGTGTCCTCATTGCTGGGCGAAATCTCCGTTGTGTTGCCTTTTCTGCTCTCTATCCTTGTATTTGTATATTGTCTGGGACCAAACATCGATACCCACCTTAATAATTATGTCCAGGCAATCGAGGGTAATATGGTTGAGGACATCGCCGTTATCGAGGGTAGTCTGAACCTGAAGTCGGATAACCAGCAGTATCAGTGCGCAGAGATTGTCCCTATTGCGTTGCTACGTGCCCATGACTCTATTTTCGGCGTGATATTCTGGTTTATCGTACTCGGTATGTCCGGCGCGTTGTTATTCAGTTTGTCGCTGATATTAAAGCGGAAGTTTGAGGGCATACGCAGCGGGTATGCCATCGCTGTGGATGAATTGCATAATATCCTGATCTGGCCATCTACCCGTTTGCTCGCTGTCGGGTTTGCCCTTAGCGGCAGCCTGGTTGATACGCTGGAGGCCTGGCGCAAGGTGGAGGGTGATACCTTTAACTGCAGCCAGCAGGTGATGATTATGGCAGGTCTGGGTGCCTTGCAGTATGCAGAAGAAGCCCCGGAAGATGATGACCATGCGCGTACACGTTATGTCCAGTGGATCAGGGAAGTCCAGGCGTTAATCAACCGGACGCTCGTTCTCTGGCTAACGGCTCTGGGTATCCTCACGTTGGGTCATATTCTTTCCTGAGATAGTCTGCAACAGGAAGCAGTTGCCTGTCCCTGTTATTGCACACCAGTATTTCAGCTGTCCCATACCAGTCTCCCAGTACTACGCGTTTCACCGGGTGGCCCTCCAGGCTAAATTCATGGATGCCCGGCCGGTGGGTATGCCCGTGAATAATCTCACTGACCTTGCCGGATTTCAGCAAATGCTCAACCGCCCGCTGATCGACATCGGTGATCGAATCAGGTTTGTTCATGCTGGATTTTTGCATGGACGTACGCAAGCGGTGAGTCAATTTGATCCGTGAGCTATAAGGTAGCCTGCTGAACACAGCACGGGTCAGGGGAAACATGACCAGTTTGCGATAGATTTGATATTTCCAGTCACGGATGCAGAGTAAATCCCCGTGGGTGATCATGACACGTACTCCATCAACACTGATAACGGCCAGATCCGGCAAGACAGTACATCCGATCAACTCGCCAAACCGGTGATCCAGCAGCAGGTCGCGGTTGCCCTTCTGGATATATAGCCTAGCGCCACTTCGGGTAAAGTCGGTCAGTTCCCGGACTATCTCCGGATTGGGTGGCGTCATATCATCCAGACCGACCCAGAACTGCTCAAAGATGTCGCCGAGGATATACAACGCTTTCGCGCGGCGGGCAGGGCCACGTAACAATTGTCTGAACTGTTCCAGCTTGTCCGGTCGTTCCGGGCTGAGGTGCAGGTCTGATATGAACAGCGTGTCCATCAGGCGACTGTAGCGATCAGGACTTATTCATCTAGTACGCTGACACTTTCAATGAGGATGGCTGTTTCAGGCACATCCTGAAAACCGGAACGTCTAGTCGTCGGCACCGCTTCAATCTTTTTGACCACATCCATCCCCTCTATCACCTTGCCAAATACACAATAACCCCAGCCATCTGTTGTCTTGTTACGATGATTCAGAAAGGCGTTATCTGTCGTATTGATGAAAAATTGGGCTGAAGCGGAATGCGGCTCGGAGGTTCTTGCCATGGCGATGGTTCCATTCAGATTGACCAGACCGTTATCAGCCTCGTTCTCAACCTTCGCCGCTGCCGGGCGGTTTTTCATTTCTGCATCAAGGCCGCCGCCCTGGATCATGAAATCAGAGATTACGCGGTGAAAAATGGTGCCGGTATAGTGACCGGATTTGGCGTAGGCGACAAAATTGGCGACGGATTTAGGCGCCTTTACCGGATCCAGTTCAAGCTTGATTGTACCGAGGGTGGTGGTTATCTGGATTTTCATGGGTTCTCCCGCGTTGGAATTATCGTGGTTCAGGTAATTTTGATTGATATGATAACAATTTTTCTCTGCGGGTGTTTCTTTTGCTAACATGCGCGCTTTATTTACACAGGAAAATCTGCCCGGATGTTGAAAATCTATAACACATTGACCCGTTCCAGAGAGGAATTCCGGCCGATGCAGCCGGGCAAGGTAAAGATATATGTGTGCGGCATTACCGTATACGACTATTGTCATCTTGGCCACGCACGCATGTTGCTGGTGTTTGATATGGTCGTTCGCTATCTGCGTGCCAGAGAGTACGAGGTCACCTATGTCCGCAATATCACGGATATAGATGACAAGATTATCAATCGTGCCCGGGAAAACGGTGAGACCATCACCGTATTGACTGACCGGTTTATCCAGGCGATGAACGAGGACGCTGATGCACTCGGTATAATCAGGCCGGATATAGAGCCGCGTGCGACGGCCTATATCGATCAGATCATTGCAATGATTGGTGAATTGATCCAGAAAGGATACGGGTACGTCGCGAACAATGGCGATGTGTTTTACGATGTCAGCAGTTTTGTTGGATACGGTAAATTGTCCGGAAAGAATCTGGAAGATCTGCGTGCCGGTGCCCGTGTCGATATCCAGGAGGCCAAGGACGATCCGCTTGATTTTGCCCTGTGGAAGAGCGCCAAACCGGACGAACCCGGCTGGGATTCCCCCTGGGGACCCGGCCGTCCCGGATGGCATATCGAATGCTCCGCCATGTCGGTAAATACACTGGGTGAGACCTTTGACATCCACGGTGGGGGGCAGGATCTGCAGTTCCCGCATCACGAAAATGAAATTGCCCAGTCCTGCGGGGCCACGGGCAAGCCTTTTGTCCATTGGTGGATGCACAACGGTTTTATCCGGGTGGACGATGAAAAGATGTCCAAATCACTGGGTAACTTTTTCACCATCCGAGATGTACTGAAAGAGTATCAGCCCGAGGTTGTGCGCTTTTTCATTCTGTCCAGCCACTACCGCAGCCCGCTGAACTATTCCGATGCGAACCTGAAGGAGGCGAGGACGGCGCTGGCGAGGTTATATACCACTATACGTGATATTGCAGTTGTTCCCGGCCATCTGGACGCGGAGTATGCTGCAAAATTCCACGAGGTGATGGAAGATGATTTCAATACACGCGAGGCGGTAACCTTGCTGCACGAGATCGCCCATGAAATAAACAAGACGGGATCTGTGAGTTCGGAACGTTCCATACTACTGGCCTCCACATTGCACAGCTTCGGCGGCATACTGGGATTATTACAGGACAATCCCGTGGCATTCCTGCAATCAGGCAAGACCGGGGTGGGCCTAGAAAATGAGCAGGTTCAGCAGTTGATAGAGGAACGTGCGCTCGCAAAACAGCAAAAGGACTATGCCCGCGCCGATAGCCTGCGTGATCAACTGGTCAGCCAGGGTATTATTCTGGAAGACACTCCGAAAGGCACCCTCTGGAGGCGCGGTTAAAAGAATTACGGCGATTTCTGTAAATTTAGGTCTGATAAAAATTGACGCTCACAGTGCCCACGCGTATTATCGCAAACCCGTGTCGGGGCATAGCGCAGCCTGGTAGCGCATCTGCTTTGGGAGCAGAGGGTCGGGAGTTCGAATCTCTCTGCCCCGACCATTTTTTGAAGTATCTGGAGCGTTCAGCGGCAGATAGATAGTCAGTCAGGTGTCATGTGCTCTGCTATTTCAGGTTTGTTTGGCGCCCGTAGCTCATTCGGATAGAGCATCGGCCTTCTAAGCCGAGGGTAGCAGGTTCGAATCCTGCCGGGCGCGCCAGTACATCAGGTATTATGCTAGTATGAGAAGCAATATTCAGATCAGGGTTGTCCGTATAATAGTGACGGGTAACCAACGATTTAGTGGTGGGCGTAGCTCAGTTGGCAGAGCGCTGGATTGTGATTCCGGAGGTCGTGGGTTCAAGCCCCATCGTTCACCCCATTTTTTTAACTGTTCGGTAACTCATGGTTCGTCTGGTCGATACACCAGGGATGGTGAGTCAGTAGTTGATTGTATATGGGCCGTTAGCTCAGCTGGTAGAGCAGGGGACTCTTAATCCCAAGGTCCGGAGTTCGACCCTCCGACGGCCCACCATTACTTTTACTTTATTCCCACAACATATTGCTCGATCAGTCTCCTTGTCGATTGCCTGTCCTGATGTCTGTCTCGTGTGATAGTGAGGGAATTCCCTGTCCTTGTTCAAAAAACCGTGTTGAACCATGAGTCAGGCAGACAGGTCAAATACTATATGACTAAAAACTTTGTTGCATGGATAATCCGAGTGGCATTGCTTTGCGTTCTGGCAAGCGGTTTTACCATGTCAAGTGCAGCAGATCATAGGGGATTACTGGCTCAGAACGAGCAAACAGCCCTGGAGCGGGTTGTGCCCGCTCCCGCACCGGGGACACTGATTCTGCCTGGTGAGCAGCAGGAGAAGGACTCTGCGGGCAAAAAGTGTATGGCCGTATGCGCGCAGTGGGGGGGAAGAATGCAACTATATTAACCGGGGATCTGCCGGGACGACACGTAGTTGCCGTCGGACTTGCTAGCAGTACATTGAGGAATGTTTTTAATTACTGGATAGTAAAGCTTCAGTTCAATTGGCTATTTCTGTTTATACAATCCCGTTTTTCTCGATACATGCCTGATTATTCCTCTGGACTTTGTTCAATTATCTTCAGATATTTGTTGTTGTTTGCGCCTGCCTTTGTAAAATGACGGGCTTTTAGTCATCTGACCCGGGCGAAAGTGGCGGAATTGGTAGACGCACTGGCTTTAGGTGCCAGCGGGGTGACCCTTGAGAGTTCGAGTCTCTTCTTTCGCACCATCAGTAACTTGTTGTAATATATAATTATTATTTTAAAAGGAAGCTAATCCATGCAGGTATCAGTCGAGTCTACCGGTAGCTTGAAAAGGGAAATAAAGGTCAATGTTCCTGAAGAACGTATATCAGGTGAGGTGTTAAATCGCCTCAAATCCATGTCAAAAACCACCAAACTGTCCGGTTTCAGACAAGGGAAGGTTCCTTTCAAGGTCATTGAAAGCCGTTATGGCAAACAGGTACGCATGGAAGTGATCGGTGAGGTTGTGCAGGCCACTTTTTATGAGGCCGTCCGTCAGCAGAACCTCAAGCCTGCCAACAGACCTGCTATCAATACGCTCGATTCAGATCAAACTACCGGTCTTAGCTATACCGCTATATTCGAAGTGATGCCCGAAATCAGTCTGGCACCAGTAGACAACATTGATGTGGAAAAGGCTGTATGCACGATTAACGATGCTGACTACCTGAAGATGGTTGACGTACTCCGCAAACAACGCCAGACACTTCAGGAAATTGACCGTGCCTCCCGCACAGGAGACACGCTCGAAGTGGATTTCACCGGCAAGATGGAAGGTGAGCAGTTTGAAGGTGGAACAGCAACTGACTTCCGTCTGGAGCTTGGTGCCGGGCGATTTATTGCCGGATTTGAGGAAGGGCTGACCGGAAAGACGGCCGGTGCTGATGTCATTCTGGATCTGAAATTTCCGGATGAATACCAGAATGAGAAACTGGCCGGTAAACCGGTCCAGTTCGAAGTAAAGATCAAGAAGGTACTGGAGCCGGTATTACCTGAATTAAACGAGGAATTTTTCAAAAACTTCGGTATCAAGGGTGGCACGGCGGAGGCTTTTGAGAAGGAAGTCCGGGAACATATGGCGAGAGAGAGCGAGATAGCCGTTCGCAACCGCCTGCGTGATAACGTGATGAACGCGCTACATGCCGCCCATACCGTGGAGTTACCCGAGTCGCTGGTTAACGAGGAAGCACACCGGCTCTACCATCAATATATAGACAGACTGAAGTCCTACGGTATTACCCCTCCGAGGACCGAGCAGGATGATAACCATAATCATGATTTGTCGATGTTTGGTGAATCGGCCAGGAAGAGGGTGGCATTACAGCTGATTGTGATGGAAATGATACGAGCTAGAGACCTGAAGGCGGACCCGTCCAAGGTCAGGGCCGTTATAGACAAGAATGCAGCCAATTATGACGACCCAGCGTCAGTGATTAACTGGTATTATAGCGACAGACAACGCCTTTCTGATGTTGAGGCGGTCGTGCTGGAAGATGAACTCATAGACTGGGTTTGTAAAAACGCCCGGGTTAACCAGGTAGATGTCGCATTTGACGAGTTAATGAATAAAGGACAGACTGACACCAACTAGCAGTCTTGCAATGGGAATATCTAAAATTACTATGAATAACAATGAGATAAAGGCTTTAAATCTGGTGCCGATGGTGGTCGAACAGACCTCTCGCGGAGAAAGGGCCTATGACATCTACTCGCGCCTGCTTAAAGAGCGGGTCGTATTTCTGGTTGGGCCTGTCGAAGATAATGTCGCCAACGTCATCGTCGCCCAGTTATTATTTCTGGAGTCGGAAAATCCGGACAAGGACATTCACCTGTATATCAATTCACCGGGCGGGTCTGTTTCGGCGGGACTGGCGATCTACGACACCATGCAGTTTATCAAACCGGACGTAAGTACGATGTGCGTGGGGCAGGCGGCCAGTATGGGCGCACTGCTGCTGTCAGGCGGGGCAAAAAACAAGCGTTTCTGTCTGCCGCATTCCCGTGTCATGATTCATCAACCACTGGGCGGGTATCAGGGGCAGGCGACTGACTTTGACATCCATGCACGTGAAATCCTCAAGGTCAGGGAGCAGCTGAATAAAATAATGTCACTGCATACCGGCAAGCCGATTGAGTTGATACAACAGGACACCGAAAGAGACCGGTTCATGAGCAGTCTTGAGGCTAAAGAATACGGCCTGATAGACGATGTATTATACGAGAGAAAAAATCTTGCGGAAGGAACCGCAGGCAACAATAAACAGGTATAAACAGTATCGGGGGCGAGGATAAAGTAATCCACATTTTGATAGGGGTGTATATATGAGTGACAACAAGCACGGCAAAAGTGTAGAAAACGACCGGCTTCTATACTGCTCTTTCTGCGGAAAGAGCCAGCATGAAGTCAGGAAACTCATTGCCGGCCCTTCAGTATTTATCTGCGATGAATGTGTGGAGCTTTGCAAAGACATCATCCGTGAAGAAATTCAGGAAAAGGCGGTGGCAGGCGTGGGTAGTAGCTTGCCCACACCGCGTGAAATCAAGAAAATCCTGGATGAATATGTAATAGGTCAGGAACAGGCAAAAAAGATACTGGCAGTTGCGGTTTATAATCACTACAAGCGACTTGAGCAGGGGATTAAAAAAACAGAAGTTGAACTGGCCAAGAGTAATGTGTTGCTGATAGGCCCAACCGGCAGTGGTAAAACATTACTGGCAGAGACGCTGGCCAGATTATTAAATGTGCCATTCACCATCGCCGACGCGACCACCCTGACTGAAGCGGGTTATGTCGGAGAAGACGTCGAGAATATCATCCAGAAACTGCTGCAGAAGTGTGATTACGATGTGGAAAAGGCACAGACCGGTATCGTGTATATAGATGAGATCGATAAAATTTCGCGCAAGTCTGATAATCCCTCGATTACGCGTGATGTTTCCGGTGAAGGCGTACAGCAGGCTTTGCTGAAGCTTATAGAAGGTACCATCGCTTCCGTACCACCGCAGGGCGGCCGTAAACATCCGCAGCAGGAGTTCCTGCAGGTTAATACCGCCAACATCCTGTTTATCTGTGGCGGTGCATTTTCAGGTCTGGAAAAAATTATCCGCGAACGTTCAGAAAAAGGCGGAATCGGATTTTCTGCTGAAGTCAAAAGCAAGGACGACAAGAAGAGCATGAGTGAGTTCCTTCGTGTGGTCGAGCCGGAAGATTTGATCAAGTATGGGCTGATACCTGAGTTTGTCGGCCGCCTGCCTGTGCTGGCCACACTGAATGAACTGGATGAATTACAGCTCGTCAAGATTCTGGTCGAACCGAAGAATGCAATTACCAAACAGTATTCAAGATTGTTCGAAATGGAAGGCTGTGACATTGAGTTCCGTGAAGATGCCTTGGGTATGATTGCGCGTAAATCAATGGAAAGAAAGACGGGGGCCCGGGGCCTGCGTTCCATACTGGAAAGTGTGCTGCTTGATACCATGTATGATTTGCCTTCGCTCGACAATGTTACCAAGGTCGTGATTGACGAAGGCGTAATCAAGGGTGATTCCAAGCCCATCATGATCTACGAACGGCCTGAAATCTCGAAGGCCGCAGCTGACTAGTCGGTAGCATGGTACGGGTCCATCGGAAATCACGATGGACCCTTGAAATGTGCCATTGCTATCTCCATGTAACAAGTCCGTAACCAGAATTTTGTCGAGATAACATGAAAGAAATAGCTGAAACATCCTCCTCGGTTTATCCGGTCTTGCCATTACGCGATGTAGTGGTATACCCGCACATGGTCATTCCGTTGTTTGTAGGAAGAGGCAAGTCAATCAAGGCACTGGAAATGGCTATGGAAGGCAACAAGCAGATACTTCTTGTTGCACAAAAAAGCGCGGTCGAAGACGACCCGCATGTTGATGAAATCTATCCGGTAGGTACGCTGTCAAATATCCTGCAGCTGTTGAAATTACCTGACGGAACCATAAAGGTGCTGGTAGAAGGTTCCGTACGTGCCCGCATCACGGAGTTTACCGATACCGACAAGGTATTTACCGCATCAGTCGAAGTTATCCAGCAATCCGAAGCAGAACAGCGCGAACTGGATGTGCTGGGCAGGTCAGCGATGCACCAGTTTGAGCAATATATCAAGCTGAACAAGAAGGTCCCGCCTGAAATACTGTCATCCGTTGCTGGTATCGACGAACCAAGCAGGCTTGCCGATACAATCGCTGCTCATATGTCGATACGCATTGATGAAAAGCAGAAGGTCCTGGAGCTGGTCGATGTCGCCCAACGACTTGAACACCTGATCCATTTGATGGAATCTGAAATAGACCTGTTGCAGGTCGAGAAAAGGATACGTGGTCGGGTGAAGTCGCAGATGGAGAAAAGCCAGCGCGAGTATTACCTCAACGAGCAGATGAAGGCGATCCAGAAAGAGCTCGGTGACCTGGATGATGTCCCCAATGAAATTGAGGACCTGGCTCAAAAGATTGAAAACTCCGGTATGCCGAAAGATGTAAAGCAGAAGGCTACCTCGGAACTGAACAAGCTGAAGATGATGTCACCGATGTCAGCCGAGGCTACAGTGGTACGTAATTATGTCGATTGGCTGGTTAATGTGCCGTGGAAGAAGAAGACCAAAATTATCAGGGATATCAAGAAGGCCGAGCAGGTTCTGAATGAAGATCATTATGGTCTGGACAAGGTCAAGGACCGGATTCTGGAGTATCTCGCAGTGCAGCAGCGGGTGAAGAAGATGAAAGGACCGATTCTGTGTCTGGTCGGTCCTCCGGGTGTTGGCAAGACCTCGCTTGGAAAATCAATTGCTCGGGCGACCAATCGGGAGTTTATCCGTATCTCGCTCGGCGGTGTGCGAGACGAGGCCGAGATCAGGGGCCATCGCCGTACCTATATCGGTTCAATGCCCGGCAAGATTATCCAGAGTATCTCCAAGGTGGGAACCCGCAATCCGCTGATCCTGCTGGATGAAGTAGACAAGATGGCGATGGATTTTCGCGGTGACCCGGCATCAGCTCTGCTTGAAGTTCTCGATCCTGAACAAAACAATTCGTTTAATGATCATTATCTTGAGGTCGATTATGACCTTTCCGAGGTGATGTTCGTTACCACGGCCAATAGTCTGAACATACCGCCAGCCTTGCTGGATCGTATGGAAGTTATACGTCTTTCCGGCTATACGGAAGATGAAAAGGTCAATATCGCACGCAAATATCTGATCCCCAAGCAGATAGAACGTAACGGTCTGAAGTCCAGTGAAATCTCCATTAATGAAGGCGCTACCAGGGACATCATTCGTTATTATACCCGTGAGGCCGGCGTCCGTAATCTGGAAAGACAGATAGCGAATATATGCCGAAAGGTGGTAAAGCAGCTGCTAAACCGACCGGAGAGTGGCAGCATGGCCATCAGTCCGAAACAATTGGAGAAGATGCTGGGAGTAAAGCGTTACCGGTTTGGTCGCGCAGAGCACGAGGACAGGGTAGGGCAGGTAACCGGCCTAGCCTGGACCGAGGTTGGTGGCGATTTGTTGACTATTGAGGCAGCGATAGTACCTGGCAAAGGTAAGGCGACACGTACCGGCAAGCTGGGTGAGGTAATGCAGGAATCCATTGAGGCGGCGATGACGGTGGTTAGAAGCCGGAGTGAAGTGCTGGGTATCAACCCGAAGTTCTACCGTGAGAAGGATTTTCATATCCATGTACCAGAGGGTGCGACGCCGAAAGACGGACCCAGTGCAGGCGTGGGTATGTGTACTGCCCTGGTCTCTGCGCTGACAGGTATACCTGTGCGCTCAAGTGTGGCGATGACAGGTGAAATTACACTCCGGGGTGAAGTATTGCCGATCGGTGGCCTTAAAGAGAAATTGCTAGCCGCATTACGTGGTGGAATCAAGACTGTCATTATCCCGCTGGAAAATGAACCTGAGCTGGTAGAGATTCCAAAGAACATTAAACAGAACCTGGACATCCGTCCGGTCAGGTGGATTGATGAGGTACTGAGTATAGCGTTGCAGCATATGCCACAGCCACTTACCGCCATTGATGAAACACCGACAGATATTATAGCCAAGGATGATGCTGATCCTGATGAAGCTGTCAAGGGTGTGATAAGGGCTCACTAGGAACATTTTTGTTCTGTTCGTGTAAAGAGTGATTGACGTTATATTTTTTTCAAAATTCTGATCAGTTCGCTTGACGTGATTAAGAGTGCTTGATATAAAGATTATCAGAAGTTTCTATTCTGAAAAATTTCACAATAACAATTACAATAATCTTCCGCGTGAAGAATCATGAGGTTTGAATATTATGAATAAAGCTGAGTTGATTGACGTTGTTGCTGACAACGCAGACCTGTCAAAAGCCGCTGCTGGCAGAGCACTGGATTGCGTTATCGCTGCAATTACCAAGGCCCTGAAAAAAGGGGATACAGTGACGCTGGTAGGATTCGGTACGTTCTCGGTTCGTAAGAGAAGTGCTCGAGTAGGCCGCAACCCAAGAACTGGTGAAGCGATCAAGATTAAAGCTTCCAAGGCTCCCGGGTTCAAACCTGGAAAAGCGCTCAAGGATGCAATAAACTAACCTGCTATCCTTGGGTGCTTAGCTCAGCTGGTAGAGCGTCGCCCTTACAAGGCGAATGTCGGGGGTTCGATCCCCTCAGCACCCACCAAACTTCGGAGTGGTAGTTCAGTTGGTTAGAATACCGGCCTGTCACGCCGGGGGTCGCGGGTTCGAGCCCCGTCCACTCCGCCAGAAATGAACAGCGGGCGTTACCTCCCATGGGGACGCCCGTTTTGTTTGATACAAGGAAACTTGTTAGAATAAAAAAATGCTGCAATTAATCCGAAACGTAGTCACCGGCTGGGTGGCCGTAATAATATTTGTCCTCCTGATCATTCCGTTTGCTTTCTGGGGGATAGATTCCTATTTCAATGTCAGTGCCATTAATGCTGCCAGTGTAAATGGAACGGACGTATCCCTTGCGGAGTACCAGCGTACGTTCCAGAACGTACGCCAGCAATGGCAAAACGTCAGTCCATCGATGGCTGAACAACCTGAATTTATTAAACAGCAGACGCTGGACAGCCTGGTAGACAGACTGTTACTGGCAGAGCTGAAGGACGAGCTGGGCTTCCGTGTGAACGATACCCAGGTCAGAATTACAATCAATGAAATCCCCTCCTTCCGTACACCTGAAGGTTTCAATAGCGTGGCCTACCAGAGTTTTCTTCAGACTCAAGGTTATACCCCTGGCAGGTTTGAGGCAGAGGTCAGGGAGGACATGACCTTGCAGCAAATCCAGGCCGGTCTGATCCAGACGGTTATCATACCGAAGGCCGAGGCGTTGAAGCTGGCTGCACTACAGGGCCAGTCACGCGACTTCCGCTATGCCGTGATATCTCATGATAATCTGGTACAGGGCATGGAGGTCACAGATGCAGAAATTCAGGATTATTACCAGAAAAATGAACAACAGTTTATGCGCGCGGAAGAAGCTAAAATAGCTTATATCCATCTTTCTTCTGCTGCTTTGGCAAAAGCAGTTGCCGTCGACGAAGAGGCATTGAAAACCTATTTTGAGGCCTCCAGACAGAACTACAGCGTGGCTGAACGTAGAAAGGTCAGGCAGGTACTGGTTTATGCCGAAGGTGATAATAAGCAGCGGGCCGAAGAATTATCAAAGGAAATTCACACACAACTGACCTCCGGCACGACCTTCGATGCCGTTAAGGAAAGTTATGCCAATAATACCGAAGTAACAGTTGAAGTCAGTGACTTCGGTTTTATCAACAAGGGTGTGCTGGATACGGCCGTTGATGAGCAGGTATTTGCACTGGAAAAGGGGGCGATCAGTGAACCTTTATTGACCGAATATGGTTACCAGATCCTGACAGTCGATGATATTACTGGTGGCACCAGTGCAGAATTTGAAGAGGTCCGGGGGGATGTCGAGCTGGATTACCGGAAGGAACAGGCGCAAAAGCAGTTTTTTGAGATGTACGACGAGCTGGCTGTGTTGACCTATGAACATCCGGATACGTTGGATATGGCCTCTGAAACACTGGGTTTACCCATCACGGAAAGTGCTGTAATCATGCGAGACAGCGCAAGCGAAACGCTGCTGAATGACCCGCGTGTGCTGACCGCGGTATTTAGCGAAGATGTTCTCACGACGCGCAACAATAGTGATTTAATCGAAATTGCGCAGGATCAGGTCGTCGTCGTGCGTGTGATTGACTATCAGGCCGCACAAAAAATACCATTAGAAGAGGTTCGTGATGAGGTTACAACGATCCTGAAGGCCGAGAAGGCCTCTGCCAGAGCCCAGACACTGGGTGATGAGGTCAGACAAAAACTGACACAGGGCGGGGCGATAGATGCACTGGCGACTGAATATAACCTTCTGTGGATCAATCAGATCGGCATTAAACGAGATAATACCGGACTTGATCGCGATATATTGCAGGCTGTGTTCAAGACCGGCAATCCATCAGGTAGCCCGGCGATAGACGGTGTTGCAATGACCAGTGGTGATTACGCCGTCCTGGTGGTTGATGCGGTCCAGGACGTTGCCTCAGATACGCTGACAGATGCAGTTGTTGAACCGGTTACCAGCTATCTGCGCCAGACCATCGCATCACGCAGTCTGGCACTGATAGTGGAAGATCTGCGTAAACGGGCGGACATCCAGATCTTTGACACCAATCTCTGAATTAATCCATAACTGGATAGAGTTAAAAGAACCGGCCTTGTCAGACCGGTTTTTTTTATGCAGAACCGACGATGTTGTAGCCGCAATCCACATAAGTGATCTCGCCGGTCACGGCGGAGGCCAGATCGGAGCACAGGAATGCAGCGACGTTACCGACCTCACCTATGGTGACATTCCGTCGTAACGGGGCATGTTGTTCTACTTGCGAAAGGAAGCCTTTCAATCCCTTGATACCTGACGCGGCCAGTGTGCGTATCGGGCCGGCAGAAACGGCGTTGACACGTATACCTTCTGGTCCTAGCCCGGCCGCCATGTACCTGACATTGGCCTCCAGACTCGCCTTGGCCACACCCATCACATTGTAGTTGGGCATTGCAACGACGGCACCGATGTATGACAGCGTCAACATCGCCGCCTTGCGTCCCTGCATGATCGGCCGCGCCGCCTTAGCGAGTGCGGCAAAGCTGTAGGAGCTGATATCGTGTGCCATCAGAAAACCTTCGCGGTTCAGATTGTCCAGATAACTGCCTTCGAGCATTTCACGCGGAGCAAAGGCAGCAGAATGAACCAGAATATCCAGTCCGCCCCAGACACTACCAAGATGCTGGATAACGTTGGCAATCTGCGCATCATCGGTCAATTCGCAGGGCAGCGTTATAGTAGAGCCCAGTTCCGCCGCGAATGTTTCCACCCGTTCCTTTAACTTGTCGTTCTGGTAGGTAAACGCCAGTTCAGCACCCTCACGGTGCATGGCCTGGGCTATGCCCCAGGCGATAGAGCGATTGCTGGCAACACCGGTAATCAGTGCGCGTTTTCCCTGTAACATACCCATATAGTGTCTCCTGTTGTTAGTATCGTGCCCGCTTCCGTATTGCAGCCACGTTAAGATGTTTCTCAGGCCGCTATTCTGCCACGCTGACAGGTAAAAACAAACCGCTGCTTCAGCTGCAAGTCAGATGCAGCGGGGCAGGGAGGGCAGATAATAATGCCTGTGTATAGGGGTGGGATGGGTGGTTGAACAGCTGTTCCGTATCTTCAAGCTCGACAATAGAACCCCGGTACATCACGGCAGTTCTGTCCGCAATCATCCGTATCACACCGAGGTCATGTGATATAAAAATCAGGGTCAGGCCATGCTGGCGTGACAGAGACTGCAATAATTGTAATATCTGCGCCTGTATGGTGACATCAAGCGCCGACACCGGTTCGTCTGCAATAATGACCTGTGGTTTCAGTGCGAGTGCGCGTGCAATAGCGATACGTTGGCGCTGGCCACCAGAAAATTCATGTGGATATTTACGGACATGCGTCGCCTCCAGTCCGACAGCCTCAAGCAAGCGCAGTACCTCGGGAAGGACCGTTTGCTCAGACAGGGTCTGACGTATCCGCAACGCCTCTGCAAGCGTATCAAACACAGTTTTGCGCGGATTCAGTGATGCATAGGGATCCTGAAATATCATCTGGATTTGCGGGCGTATTTTGCGCAGTTGCTCACGCGACATCGCGGCCAGATCATGTGTGTCCAGCCTGATGTTGCCTTCATTGATGTGTATCAGGCGCATAACCGCCCGCCCGAGGCTCGTCTTGCCACTGCCCGATTCCCCGACCAGTCCGAGCGTTTCCCCTTTGTATACCGTCAGGTTGACGTCATGAACGGCCTGGACAACACGGTGTTCTGTTTCGTAGCGTATACCCAGATTCCTTATCGTGAGTATTTCATTCGCCTGTGTGCGTAGACTTTCGTCATACCGGTCCGATTTGGCTCCGATGGGAATCGACGCGATCAGCTTGCAGGTGTAGGGGTGAACTGGGTGATTAAGCAGACCGGTGGCATTGCCACGTTCAACAATCATCCCCGATTGCATGACCAGCACATTATTAGCAATCTGCCCAATTACCCCGAGGTCATGACTGACAAATATGACGGCCAGTTTACGCACGCGCTGGATCGTACGAATCAACTCAAGGATTTGGGACTGGATTGTTACATCAAGTGCGGTGGTAGGTTCATCGGCAATCAGAATTTCGGGGTCGTTGATCAATGCCATCGCAATCATGACGCGTTGTCTCATCCCGCCGGACAACTGATGCGGATAGGAATGCATCAGGGTTTCAGGCTGATTCAGACCGACCTCGAGCATCGCCTGGATTGCCTTAAGTTTCGCCTGCTTATGATCAGTCTTCCTATGTAACTTTAACGGCTCCATCAGTTGCTGACCGACAGTCATGCAGGGGTTCAGCGAGGTCATCGGATCCTGAAATACGAAACCGATACGGTTACCACGTATAGTCCGCAGCCTCGCCGGACTCAATGTCAGTAGATCGATACCATCAAAAATGGCTGTGCCACTGTCTATCGCGGCCGGTGGCATACGTAACAGACCCAGCAGGCTATAGCACATAACCGATTTGCCACTGCCCGACTCACCCACGATCCCCAGCGTCTCACCGTGTTCCAGCGTAAACGAAGCCTGGGTGACAGCCAGTGTTTTTACTCCCTGTTTGGTGAATGAGATGGAAAGATTATCGATGTTTAGCAGGGCCATCGGATCAGTTTCTCGCTGTTTTTGGATCCAGCGCATCCCGCAAGCCGTCACCAAGGAAATTCAGCGAGAACAGCGTCAGCGAGAGTACACAGGCCGGGAACAACAAGAGCCAGGGATATTCCTCCATTGACTCGACCCCGGTCGAAATTAATATGCCCCAGGAGCTGAAGGGTGGCTGGATGCCCAGACCTAGAAAGCTCAGAAACGACTCCAGCAGGATCACATTCGGAATCGTCAGTGTCGTGTAGACAATGATCGGCCCCAGCACATTTGGCAATACATGATGCAGCATGATGCGGTTCGCAGGCAGTCCCATCGTAATGGCGGCTTCGATATATTCCTGATGACGGATGGTCAGAACCTGACCGCGGACTATTCTGGCCATCGTCAGCCATTCGACCGCACCGATGGCTAGAAATAACAGGTAGATATTCTGACCAAACAATACCATCAGCAGGATGATAAATATTGTGAACGGCAGCGCATACAGTATATCGACGATACGCATCATAACGATGTCGACTTTGCCCCCGAGATACCCCGCTATCAGTCCCCAGCTGACACCAATAACCAGCGCCACTGCAGTAGCCAGAAAACCGACCATCAATGACACGCGACCCCCGTATAACAGCCTGGTAAAAAGGTCACGGCCGAGAGTGTCAGTACCGAGCCAGTGTGCGGTCGAGGGTGGGGCGGCCCCGAGCGCAAGATCCTGGGTCTCATAGGAATAGGGGGATATCCATTCTGCCAGCGCGGCGAGCAGGGTCATGCAGATCAGAATGACCAGACCGAGAATCGCCGCCCGGTTTCTGCGCAATCGTGTCCAGGCGTCCTGCCACAAGGAACGACCCTGTTCAAAGTGCATCAGCTGGTTGGTCATCGCTTAGTTCCGGGAGTCCCGAAACCGGATCCGTGGGTCCAGCATCGCGCTGAATATATCGGATAATAAATTGGTCACCACTATCAGAGTGGCAAACAGGATCGTAGTCCCCAGTATCATCGTATAGTCACGGTTAAATGCCGCCTGGATATAAAACCGTCCCAGTCCCGGGATTTGATAGATGGTTTCAACAATAAATGAACCGGACAACAGCCCCGCCGCGGCAGGACCAATAAAAGACACGACCGGCAACAAACCTGCCCTCAGCCCGTGTCTGAGGATAATCATCGGTTCACTCAGTCCCTTGGCACGTGCCGTGCGGATATAATCCATCGACATCACTTCGAGCATACCGCCGCGGGTCAGGCGGGCAATATAGGCGGCGTATCCTGCCCCGAGTGTAATTGCAGGCAGGATTTTATCTCCAGGATACTGTCCCCAGCCTGAAACAGGCAACCATTCCAGCCAGATTGCAAAGACCAGCACCAGTAAGGGTCCTAGTACAAACGATGGGAGACAGATACCCGCCATTGAAACCGACATCGGTAAGTAGTCCTGCCAAGTTTCCGGTCTGACCGCTGCAATCACACCGGTACTGATCCCGATTAGCAGGGCAAACAATAAGGCATAAACACCCAACTCCAGCGTAACAGGCAGACCGCTATAGATCAGTTCATTGACACTGCGACCGGGGTATCTGAACGAGGGACCGAAATCACCCTGTAACAGGTTCAGCAGATAACTGCCCAGCTGAGACAGTGGCGGGTCATTCAGATCGTAGCGTGCATTAAGTTGTTGCAGGATTTCCGGTGCCACGGCCCGTTCACTGTCGAACGGACCACCGGGTGCCGCCTTGATCATGAAAAAGGTAATGCTGATCACCAGAAATAAAACAGGTAAGGCCTGCAGGCAGCGGATCAAAATATATCTAGGCATCTGGGAGATCAATCAGGCGCTGTAGGTTCCAGATAAACGTATTTATAGGGGTGATAGTCCATCAGGTTGGTATACCAGCCCTTGACCCGGGGTGATATCAGGTAATTCTTCGCATAGGTATAGACCGGAATTATCGGTACTTCTTCCATCAAAATCGACTCTGCCTGCTGGAACAGTTCATAACGTGCCTGCGGGTCAGATGTCCCGGCGGCGCGGGCGATCAGTGCATCGTATTGTGGGCTGGACCAGCCTGAGCGATTATTGCCGCCATCGGTGATGAACATGTCCAGAAAGGTATTGGGGTCGATATAATCCCCTATCCACGACGCACGCGATATCTGGTAATTCATCGCCCGTTCACTTTCGAGGTATACCTTCCATTCCTGATTTTGCAGGGTGATATTGATCCCCAGCGCCTGGTTCCACATTTGCTGAATCGCCTCGGCAATCTTCTGATGCGTCTCCAGTGTATTGAACAGCAGTTGTATTACCGGAAAGCCCTTGCCTTCGGGATAACCGGCCTCGGCAAGCAGTTGTCTGGCGTGTTCGACGTCATACGGTATCGCCGCACGGGCAGTGTAACCGAGTGTGTCGGGCGGTGTCAGGGTGTAGGCGGCTATCTGCCCACCGCGGGTTACATTTTTGACGATGGACTCTCGATCAATCGTCATCGCCAGTGCCCGGCGGACGCGTACATCATTCAGCGGCGGGACGGTGGTATTCAGCCGATAAAAATAGGTGCCGAGGTAGGGATGACTTTTAAGGACGCCGGGACTGTCCTTCAGGTAGGCGGGGATCTTTTCCTCCGGCATCGTGTAGGTGATATGCAACTGGCTCGCGCGAAACATTCGTTCTTCCGTGTTGATTTGCCCAACGGGATGATAGTGAATCGCATCCAGTTTTACCGTGGTGGCATCCCAGTAGGCCGGGTTTTTTTCTACAACGACAATCCGGTTTTGTTCCCATTGTGTCAGTTTGAACGGGCCGTTCCCCACAAAATTGCCGGCACGGGTCCACTCACTCCCGCGAGTGTCCATCTGACCAAATTTTTCAATTGTGGCCTGGTGGACCGGGAAGGTGCTGTAGTGATCCAGTAGCCCGAGAAAATACGGCGTAGGTGCGGCCAGTCGTACTTCCAGCGTATTGTCGTCTATCGCCCGGATCCCGACCTGTGAAAAATCGGTAATCTGGCCTTTGTTGAATTGCTCGGCATTTAATACCGGATAAAGCATGTAGGCATACTGGTTGCCCAGGGCGGGCATTAATGCACGTTGCCAGGCATAGACAAAATCCCGGGCAGTGACAGCATCATTATTTGACCATCTGGCATTCGCCCTCAGGTGAAACAGATAAGTCTTGCCCTCATCCAGGATTTCCCATGACTCGGCCACAGCGGCTTCCGGAGACAGATTCTCCGGATGTTTCCCGACCAGTCCTTCGAGCAGTGCGCTGATAATATTATGCTCGGTAACGCCGGTGACGATATGTGGATCCAGGTCCTGCGGTTCGGCGCCATTCCCAAGATGTAGCGTATTCGTACTGACCCTGGCATCACTTTCTGCCGGGGGGGCGGACGGGTCGGAGCAGCCAACAATCGTCAACACCAACGAAATAAAAAAGGGAGCCAGCAGACGATATGATATTTTATGGTTTCTCATTGTTGCAGTGTATTATATCCTTACAAATACTAAATATCGGGCAATGCTTAACCTGACCATGTTTATCAATAGTACTGATGTCGTGCTTTAATCGCAATCCGTTATGACAGCCTATTTTATCCGTCGTTTCCTGCTGATCATTCCGACCTTTATCGGCATCACCATACTGGTGTTTGCCGTGACGCGTATGGTTCCGGGCGGGCCGATAGAACGGATGTTGACCGAGGCGCAGTTGTCCTCTGGGAGCCAGAGTGGTTTCAAGGGCAATCGTCAGGGGATGGCAGGGTCAACCTTGTCGGATTCGCAACTACAGCAACTGCGTGAGTATTACGGTTTTGACAAGCCGGTGCTGGTCAGTTACCTGATCTGGCTGAGACAAGTGTTACGCCTAGATCTGGGGCATTCCACACGTTACGGTGAGCCGGTATGGGAAAGTATAAAACAGCGCCTGCCGGTCTCGATATATTACGGTCTGATGAGCCTGGTGCTTACCTATGCCGTGTGTATACCCCTCGGTATTTTAAAGGCGATCAGACACCGGACCGCGATCGATAATATCAGCTCTATACTCATATTTATCGGTTATGCAATTCCAGGGTACGTCATCGGCATTATGGTGATTACCGTGTTTGCTTTTTATCTGGAGTGGTTTCCCCTGAGCGGTTTTGTCAGTAATAATTTCAGTGAGCTGTCCTTTTTTGGCAAGGTAAACGACCTGCTCAGTCATTCTGTACTGCCGTTAATCGCATATATGTCCGGCAGTTTTGCGGTCATGACCTTCCTGATGAAAAACTCACTGATGGACAATCTGGCCGCTGACTATGTCCGGACGGCAATGGCCAAGGGTCTGGAGTTCAAAAGGGCTGTCCTGGGACATGCCTTCCGTAACAGTATCATTCCGATAGCAACGAACTTTGGCGAAAACATCACATTGTTTCTGGCCGGTTCATTCCTGATTGAGAAGATCTTCAATATAGACGGCTTTGGTCTGCTGGGGTATGAATCCCTGATAGAACGTGATTATCCGGTGGTCATGGGCATACTGGTTATTGGTTCGATATTGTCACTGGTCGGAAATATCCTGTCCGATATTTGTGTTGCCCTGGTAGACCCTCGCGTCAGGTTTGGTAACTAGTCATATGAAGCTGTTACAGCTGAGTCCGCTGACACTGAAGACGCTGCGTCGATTCCGCGCGATACGACGTGGATACTGGTCTGCCGTTCTGATTGTGGTTTTTATACTGCTGTCCGTGCTGGCTGAGTTGTTTATCAACAGCCGGGCCTTGCTGGTCATCCATGATGGTCAATGGTACTTTCCGACCTATGGTGCCGTTATTCCAGGTGAGGTGTTTGGTCTCGGCTACCAGTATGAAACCAACTACCGTGAGCTCAAACAAAAGTATATGGATGAAGGTGGTTCAAACCACATCTATATGCCGCTGATACCGTATGATGCGTATGAGAATGATCTAGTTGCTGGCAGTTATCCACCTCACGCCCCCTCGTTTTCAAGCAGGCATTATTTGGGGACCGATACGGCGGGCAGGGACGTGGTTGCCAGACTGGCATACGGATTTCGTATAGCGATCTTTTTTTCGCTGTTTTTGCTCATTTGTAACTATCTGGTCGGTGTCAGTATCGGCTGTCTGATGGGTTACTGGGGTGGACTGTTTGATCTGTTTTTTCAGCGTTTGATTGAAATCTGGTCGAACATCCCGTTTCTATATGTGATCATGATTATCGCCTCGATTATTGTGCCCAGTTTCTGGTCGTTGTTGCTGGTTATGTTGATGTTCAGCTGGATGGGTATTACCTGGTATATGCGTACGGCGACCTATCGTGAACGGGAACGCGAATATGTGATGGCGGCAAGGGCATTGGGTGCCGGAACTGGCAGGATTATTTTCCGGCATATACTGCCGAACACAGTATCGATTATCATAACGTTTGTGCCGTTCTCCGTCGCAGGTGGTATCACAGCGTTGACTTCGCTTGACTTCCTCGGTTTCGGGTTGCCACCGCCGACCCCCAGTTGGGGAGAATTGCTGCGGCAGGGCATTGAAAACCTGCAAACACCCTGGATAGTGTCATCTGTGGTGGCAGCGATGGTACTGATACTGACGATGGTCACCTTTATTGGTGAAGCCATACGCGAGGCGTATGACCCGAAAAAACATACTATTTATGAATAAACAGGAATAGACCATGTACAGAAAAACAGCCTTGTCCCTCTGCGCATTTGTACTGTTAATTACGGCAGCTTGTACCCAGCAGTCAGATTCCGGAACTCAGGCTGATAGCCCGTCCCTATCGGCGACAACTGAACCGATGGCAACCGCGGCTGAAATCAAACTGCCGGAATATCCTACACATCCGTTGCCTGCCAATCTGGTCTGGGAAACCAACATGGATGCGCCTACATTTGCGTCCCCGGCGGCAAAGAAGGGCGGTACTTTCAGGACCTTCATACTCAGTTTTCCGCTGACATTGAGAACGGTCGGGCCCGACTCCAACGGATCATTTCGGCCCTATCTGCTCGACAGTATGCCAGGTCTGGTGGAGTTGCATCCGAACACACTGGAGTGGATCCCCGGTATGGCGACTGAGTGGGCCTACGGCGAGGACGGCAAAACTGTGTTTTACCGGATTAACCCCGCCGCAAAATGGTCTGACGGCAAATCAATCACCGCCGATGATTTTGTATTTACCCGTGATTTTATGTTATCTGAATTTATAGTCGATCCCTGGTCCAACAACTATTACAAGGAAGAGATTGTTGAGGTCAAAAAATATGATGACCTGACCTTCAGTGTCACCGGCGCCGCAGTCAAGCCGAAAGGCGATTTGCTCTATTACTACAGTATTCAGCCTACACCACGTCATTTCCACAAGCTGGATGAAAAGTGGGTCACCGACTATAACTGGCTGGTTGCCCCGAACTGGGGACCCTACCAGATCAACAAGATTGAAAAGGGCAAGTTTGTCGAGTTCAGTCTGAAACAGGACTGGTGGGGCAAGGACCTGCGTTATTACCAGAACCGCTTCAATGTGGAAAAGATCAATGTCAGCGTGATACGCGATATGGAGACGGCCTATCGCCATTTCCTGCGCGGGGAGCTTGATGCCTTCAGCCTGATCATGCCGAATTTCTGGTACGACAAGACTGACGACATGGTCTACAAGAACGGTTATGTCAACCGTATCTGGTTTTATAACGAGTTGCCCCAGCCCAAACAAGGCATGTATCTGAACATAGATTACGATCTGTTCAAGGATGAAAACGTTCGAAATGGTTTTGCCCATTCAATGAACATCCAGCTGATGATTGAAACTGTGCTGCGTAATGATTACCAGCGTATGAACTCGTTCCATGAAGGCTCGGGTGAATATTCAAACACAGAAATTATCGCCCGGGGGTTTGACCTGCGAAAAGCCGATAATTATTTTGCCACGGCCGGCTGGCAACAACGCGGACCGGACGGGATTCGGGTCAAGGATGGACTACGCATGTCTGCCAGTATTACCTATAGTATCCAGGCACACACTGATCGCCTGGTCGTGCTGAAAGAGGAGGCCAAAAAGGCCGGCGTCGAGTTGACACTGAATATGCTGGACAACTCCTCTGCCTTCAAAAACATCCTGGAAAAGAAGCACCAGATTGCCTGGATGGCGTGGTCTGCCAGCTATCGTCCCGAATTCTGGGAACATTTTCATTCGGAAAATGCACACAAACCGCAGACCAACAATATAACCAACACCGACGATCCCGGTATGGATGCACTGATCGACCGCTTCAAGGTGTCGACCGATGAGGCAGATCGCAAGGCCATTTCCCGCGAAATACAACAGAAGATCCATGACATCGGCGCCTTCATTCCGACCTACAAGGTACCTTATACCCGCGAGGCATACTGGCGCTGGTTGCAATTGCCGGAGTGGCATGGCACCCGGAGTACCGATATTATCTTCGACCCGGTAACCTCCGGTTTGTTCTGGTTTGATGATGACGTCAGGAAGGAAACAGAACAGGCCATGGACAGTGGCAAGTCATTTGAGCCTGTCCTGATTGTCGATGAAACCTATAAAAAAGCCGAGTAATGACCACACGTCCGGACGTTATACTCAGCATTCAGGATCTGGTTGCCTCCTTTGATTCTGATCAAGGACGGACCACTGTTCTTGACAGAATCAGTTTTGATCTCGGGCGTGGTGAGACACTCGGTGTTGTAGGTGAATCCGGTTGCGGCAAGAGTGTGACGGCACTTTCAATCATGCGCCTGTTGCCCAAACCTTCCGGCAGGATTGATAGTGGCAGCATCCAATATCAGGGTCGGGATTTACTGGCGCTGCCTGCGCATGAATTGCACAGGATACGGGGTAACCGGATAGGTATGATATTCCAGGAACCCATGACCGCGTTGAATCCGGTGCACAGGATAGGTCATCAACTGGCTGAGGTTTATCAGATCCATTTTCCGCAGATGTCACCACAGGAGGTCATCCGCGCCTCTGTCGAGATGCTCGAAAAGGTAGGGATACCAGCGCCGGACAAGCGCTTGCGGGAGTATCCGCACCAGTTGTCTGGCGGTATGCGTCAACGGGTTATGATCGCAATGGCGCTGGCTTGCAAACCCGATATATTGATTGCTGATGAGCCTACCACCGCACTGGATGTAACGACGCAGAACCAGATCCTGACCTTGATGCGAGATCTGCAACAACAGATCAATATGTCTATCCTGTTTATTACGCATGATCTGGGTGTGATTGCCGAATTGTGTGATCGCGTCATCGTGATGTATGCAGGCAGGATAGCCGAGCAAGCTCCGGTGAAAAAACTGTTCCACACATCGGCACATCCCTACACCCGTGGATTACTTGAATCCATCCCCCGACTGGACACGCCACATAAAACTCACCTTAAGGTGATTGAGGGTATGGTGCCCAGCTTGCGAGACATACCCGCTGGTTGTCGTTTCAGTACGCGTTGTGATTATGTCATGGACCGTTGTCGTCAGATTGATCCTCCTGTGGAGACAGTGGGTGACGACCCGGAACATCGTGTCGCTTGTATACGGCATAACGAGATCGCCGCATGAGTCAGAATGTATTGCTGGAAGTAGATGGACTGAAAATGTATTACCCCATTCATGGGGGAATCTTCTTTCGCCGGGTTGCGACCAATTACGCCGTTGACGGTGTGACATTCAGCATCCGTAAGGGTGAGACTCTCGGAATAGTGGGGGAGTCGGGTTGTGGCAAAAGCACCGTCGCCAAATCCATATTAAGGTTGTATGAACCCACGGCAGGTTGCGTCAGGTTTGCAGGCACCAATATCCTTGAACTTTCTGCCGCCGGTATGCGCAGTCTGCGACGTGACATCCAGATTATCTTTCAGGATCCGATGGAATCCCTGAATGCGAGGCACACAGTCGGTACGATACTGGAAGAACCGTTTGTCATACACAAACTGGGTACACACGAGCAGCGTCAGATGTGGGTCAGCGAATTGCTTGCACGGGTGGGTCTGCAAGCCGATGCCGCACATCGATATCCCCATGAATTTTCAGGCGGTCAGCGCCAGCGTATTGGTATCGCGCGGGCGATTGCCTTGCAGCCGAAACTGTTGATCTGCGACGAACCGGTATCCGCACTGGATGTTTCAATCCAGTCACAGATTCTGAATCTGTTGCTGGATCTGCAAAGTGACCTTGGCCTCACCCTGCTGTTTATCGCGCATGATTTGGCAGTGGTCAAACATGTATCGGACAGGATAGCGGTCATGTATCTGGGCAAAATAGTGGAGATCAATGATGCTGAGCACCTCTACCGACAGCCAGTACATCCTTACACACAGGCGCTGCTGAAATCGATTCCCAAACCCGATCCTGATGCACCACATAAACATGCGGTGCTGAAGGGCGAGGTTCCTTCTCCCATCAATCCCCCCTCCGGTTGTTATTTTCACACCCGTTGTCCGCATGTGCAGGATAAATGCCGGACTGAGGCGCCCGTATTGCGCGTGATCCAGCAAGACAAACCGGACTGGCAGGTCGCCTGTCATTACGCTGAAACGTTTTTATAGGAAGTTTTACGGAGTAATCTGCCGTCCTGACTATCAAACAGTCCGTAGCCAAGCGGAATCTGTCATGTGCTGTTATCCACATATCCCGTTTCTGATTACTGGTATAAAGTTGTATAGTGGGATCAAATACGATCATGAGGTTGCCCGATGCCTGAACTGCATAAAAATTCAGCAGAAATGGCCGATGTATTCATAATCGACGGGGCTCGTACACCCTTTCTTAAAACGGCGGGCATACCCGGACCGTTCACCGCCTCGGATCTGGCCGTACTCGCCGCCAGACCGTTGCTCGCCAGACAAAATTTTGAACCCACCGAACTCGATGAGGTTATCCTCGGCTGTATCATGCCATCGCCCGATGAAGCGAATATTGCACGCATAGTCGCATTGCGGTTGGGCTGCGGTGACAAGGTGCCAGGCTGGACCATACAACGTAACTGTGGCTCGGGCATGCAGTCGATAGATTGTGCCGTCAGTAATATCCGGGCAGGACGTTCCGATCTGGTGCTCGCCGGCGGTACTGAATCAATGTCACACGCACCGCTGATGTATAACCGTGAATTTGTCACCTGGCTGGGCCGGTTCAGTGCCGCAAAGACTCCGCTGGACAAGGCTCGGCAGCTGGCCGGATTCCGCCCAGGTATGTTAAGCCCGGTGATTGCCTTGCTCCGAGGACTGACCGATCCGATCGTTGGTCTGAACATGGGGCAGACTGCCGAGGTACTGGCGCACCGGTTCCATATCAATCGTCTGGCCATGGATGAATACGCCGCACGTAGTCACCGGCGACTCGCCGCCGCACAGGCGGAAGGCCGTATGGGTGAAATCGGGGTGATCTATGATGCTCTGGGTAATTTTTATGACCATGATACCGGTGTCAGACCGGACAGCAGTGTGGACAAGCTGGCTAAATTAAAACCGGTGTTTGATCGGGACTTTGGCAGTGTGACGGCGGGCAACAGTTCGCAGATTACCGATGGTGCGGCCTGTGTCATCCTTTCCAGTGCAAGGGCAGTCAAGCAGCATCAGCTGCCAGTGATAGGCCGGATTGTTGACAGTAATTGGGCCGCTCTGTCACCGAGACAAATGGGACTCGGTCCAGTCCACGCGATGACGCCGATCCTGAAACGCCAGAATCTGAACATCGCTGATGTGGATTACTGGGAGATTAACGAGGCGTTCGCCGCACAGGTGCTCGCCTGTGTCGCCGCCTGGAATGATGTCAATTATTGCACCACGGAACTGGGTCTGGATCAGATCGTAGGCCTGCTCGATATCGATCGGCTAAATATTGATGGTGGCGCCATTGGTCTTGGCCATCCGGTCGGCACCAGTGGTGCCAGAATTGTATTGCATTTGTGTCATGTGCTTGCGCAGAAAAATGCCAGACGCGGGATGGCCTCGATCTGTATAGGCGGTGGCCAGGGTGGCGCAATGTTGATAGAACGCAGCTAAATAAGTGTTCCGAATTGGTGTATAGGTTAAAATGTCGTCATTCTTGCGCAGGTTGGAATCCAGTGGAAAAAATGCACGCCGGTAAGGAGACATTTTCTACTGGATGTCGGGTCAAGCCCGGCATGACGAATCACCTGCCTGTGTCCACCCATTCTGTTGCCGAGGCAATTGAATATGACAGATAAAACGTACAGACACTGGAAACCCAAAACAGACAGCAATGGCATCGTCTGGTGTCATCTGGATGTGCAGGATTCCTCTGCGAATATCCTGTCAGCCGAAGTACTGGACGAGTTTCATGAGCTGCTGGGTACATATATTGAACATCCTCCCACCGGCCTCATCATCCTGTCTGACAAGTCTAACGGTTTTATTGCCGGTGCGAATATCAAGGAATTCACCACCATCGAAAACGAGGCCCAGGCCATGGAGATGCTTGCGCGTGGACACAAGGTGTTTGACAGGCTGGAGGCCTTGACCTGTCCAACCGTCAGTCTGATCAAGGGTTTTTGCCTTGGTGGCGGTCTGGAACTTGCTCTCGCCTGTAATTACCGGATTGCCCTGGAGAGTGACAAGACCCGTATTGGCCTGCCGGAGGTAATGCTCGGCATCCATCCCGGTTTTGGCGGCACCATGCGACTGATCCGGTTGATAGGTCCGCTCAAGGCGCTGCCGCTGATATTGCAGGGCAAGACGGTCGATGTCAGTGAGGCGAGAAGATTAGGCATCGTTGATTATGTCGTTCCGGATCGACATTTCCTTGATGCGGCGCCGGCGCTGATCCGTAAACGCCCGCGTATACGTAGAGCCTCCACGATGGAGAGCCTGCCCGGCAAGTCTGTGTTCAGACCTTTGCTGGCGCATTATCTGCGCCAGCAGTTAAAGGCCAGGGTCCGTCAGGAACATTATCCCGCGCCCTATGCGCTGATCGATATCTGGGAGCGTGCCGGTGGCGATGATAATTCCTTGTTACGTGCCGAAATCAGTTCGGTCGCGAGACTTGCCAGCCACCCGGCGTCGAGAAATCTGGTGCGGGTATATCTGTTACAGGAACGGCTGAAATCGATGGGCTCAGGCAAGGATTTTAATGCAGAACATCTGCATGTCGTCGGAGCCGGGGTGATGGGTGGCGATATCGCGGCCTGGTGTGCGCTGCAAGGGATGAACGTCACGCTGCAGGACCGCAAGCCAGAGTATATTGCCCCCGCAATCAAACGCGCCTTTGAACTGTTTCGCGGCAAACTGAAAAAACCAGCCCGGATCCGTCCAGTGATGGACCGACTGGTCCCCGACATCGAGGCCGTGCATCTGGAAAAGGCCGATGTGATTATCGAGGCCATTATCGAAAAGGCCGAGGCCAAGATTGCGCTGTTTAAACAGCTGGAGCCCCGCATGAAGCCGGAGGCCATACTGGCCACGAATACGTCCAGCATCCCGCTGGAAGTGCTCGGTGAATCACTTGCTGATCCGCAACGACTGGTCGGTATCCACTTTTTTAACCCGGTCTCCCGGATGCAGCTGGTCGAGATCGTCCATGCAGCCAATACCGGTCCCGAGTGGATAGAACGTGCGGCGTCGTTTTGTCGTCAAATCGGACGGCTGCCCTTGCCGGTCAAAAGTTCACCGGGGTTTCTGGTCAATCGGATCCTGACGCCTTATCTGGTCGAGACGATGTTGATGCTGGAAGAGGGCGTGATGCCGGAGCTGATCGACAGGACTGCACTCGACTTCGGCATGCCAATGGGGCCGTTAGAACTGGCAGACACAGTCGGTCTGGATATCTGCCTGTCAGTCGCCCGAAATCTGGGGGGTAAAACCTCGATCGCCATACCGGACAAACTGGTGCAGATGGTCGAACTCGGTAAGCTCGGTAAAAAGACTGGCTCCGGATATTATCAGTACAAGAACGGCAAACCGGTGAAGCAAAAGCTGGAGGCCATAGATGCACAATCGACCGATATTGAAGACAGGCTGATATTGCGGATAGTAAATGAGTGTGTGGCCTGTTTGCGCGAGGAAATCGTGGAGGATGCGGACCTGCTGGATGCCGGTATGATATTCGGTACCGGTTTCGCACCGTTCCGCGGTGGTCCGTTAAACTATGCACGCGACAGGGGATATCGCGTCATCGTCGATCGACTGGTGACTCTGTCAGAAAAACACGGTTCACGCTTCACCCCGGACGAACACTGGCAGGCACTGCTGTAACAACGATGACCGGGCTGACACGCGATATCATTACCCCGCAGGAGGCCGGGACGCTGTCTGACTTGTTCAGGTTACGTGCTACTCGCACACCAGACAAGGCCGCCTACCGTTATTATGATGCACTGAATGCCGTGTGGATGGATGTATCCTGGCGCGAAATGGCCAAGGAGATCGTCCGCTGGGAGCAGGCGCTGCATCATGAAAAATTACAGCCGGGTGACAGGGTTGCGATCATGGCGAAAAACTCCCGCCTATGGGTCATGTTTGACCAGGCCGCGCTCGCATTGGGTCTGGTTGTGGTGCCGGTATACGCCGAGGACCGGGCGGACAATGTGATATACATACTGCAACACTCCGGCGCAAAGTTGCTTTTGATAGGCGGGCCGCCACAATGGGACCGGTTGAAAGAAAAATCCGCCACCTGCAAAACGCTCAAAACAATCGTGACCATCTCTGATTGTGGAAAATCGGATGACAAACGGGTCATTCGTCTGGGCGACTGGCTGAGCAACGGTGTTGATATTGGTAGACGACCCACACTGTCTCCGGGTGATCTCGCCAGCATCGTCTATACGTCCGGGACGACCGGACATCCGAAAGGGGTGATGTTGAGTCATCGTAATTTGCTCGCCAATGCCTACAGTTGCGCACAAACCGGCATGGCCGATGGCAAGGAAGTGTTCCTCTCATTTTTGCCGTTATCACATACGTTTGAACGCACCGTGGGTTATTACCTGCCGATTATGGTCGGTGCAATCGTCGCGCATTCTCGCAGCATTCAGGATCTGGCGGACGATTTGATACAAATACGGCCTGACGGGCTGATATCCGTCCCGCGTATTTTTGAACGGGTGTATGCGAAGGTAAAGGATAACCTGGCAAAACAGTCCGCCACGGCCCGTACAATCTTTGACCTGGCGGTCGATGTCGGCTGGCGTCGTTTTGAATATACGCAGGGCCGGGCCCACTGGCACCCGAAGTTGCTGCTGTGGCCTATGCTCAAACGACTGGTCGCGGATAAGGTGCTGGCACGTCTGGGTGGCAGACTCGGTGTGGCTATCAGTGGTGGTGCGGCCTTGTCGCCCGAGGTGGCACACGTGTTTATCGCACTCGGTGTGCCGCTGTATCAGGGCTATGGTTTGACCGAGGCGAGTCCGGTCGTCAGTGTGAATACCGAGGCACATAATATTCCCTCCAGTATCGGACTGGCATTGCCCGATGTCGATGTGAGAATTGGTGAGCAGGACGAATTGCTGGTCCGGGCTGACAGCGTGATGATGGGTTACTGGCAGGATGAACAGGCCACAGCCCGGGTCATCGACCGGGAAGGTTGGCTGCATACCGGTGACAAGGCCAGAATAACGGATGAGTACATCTATATTACCGGTCGTCTCAAGGACATTATCGTGATGGCCAATGGTGAGAAGGTATCTCCTGTGGACATGGAACTGGCCATCACCGATGACTCGTTGTTTGAACAGGTTGTGATAGTAGGCGAATCACGACCATTCCTCTCTGCACTGCTTGTGGTGGATATCAAGCAATGGGACAAGTTTCTGCAAGACAAGCAACTGCAGGACACCGAGGCCGATCGTGACAATATCGAAAAAGCCATGCTGGAGCGTATTGCTGTTGCACTAAAGAATTTCCCCGGGTACGCGCAGGTATACCGGACCCGCTGGTTAAAGGATCCGTGGACAGTTGAAAGCGGTTTGCTCACGCCGACGTTAAAGATTAAGCGGAACAAAATCCTGGAGCTGCACGCAGCCGAAATAGAGGCGATGTATCAGGGGCACTCGGTCTAGATAAATATTCCGAAAGTCCATGGGTAATCTGCCACCTGAACATAACCGTTCAAGACACTCTGTGAATATATCCATGTACGCTCGAGCGCCGCATCCATGCGGCTAACGGTCTTTCACGATTATATTCAGGTGGCAGATTCTGAACTATTGTGGATATCTGTCTTCATCAAATGTATCCCGCCAGTCAACAGACCCAGGGTAATGCTGTTACCGGCCACCAGCCTGTCCTGGCGTACCGTGTAGGTTGAAAGATTCATCGTCAACGTATCGCTGATTCCAGGCAGCGCTACCGTCACGATTGTGCCTTCACCAAGCTGGATAATCTCGGATATCGTACCTGTAAACAGGTTTCGGCCATTATCGTTAGCGGGCAATGCCGCGTGGATCACAATCTGTGAGGCGGGGATGACCCAGTCTACGGTTTCATGCAGACGAAATTCCGGGCTATACGCAGTTTGCAAGACCTGACCGTGCCAGTTGATTCTGGTAATTGCTAGTGCGGCATCCTGGTGACAAACAACGCCGCGATAGACATTGTCCTGGCCTGTCAGTCTGGCAACGACCGCGCTGCCGGGGCTCGACATAATGGCCTCAGGTGTATCTGTCTGGAGTGAGCGGCCCTGGTCGATGATGCATATCCGGTCGGCTATCCGCCTGGCTTCATTCAGATTATGGGTCACATGGATAATCGGTACGTTGATACGCGATTTGAGCTGGACCAGTTCACGTACCAGATGGCGTCGGGTTTGCTGGTCTATGGCAGAGAAGGGTTCGTCCAGCAGCAGGATATCCGGTGAGCGTGCCAGGGCGCGGGCAAGGGCGACCCGTTGTTGCTGTCCTCCGGACAACTGGTGCGGGTAACGCTTCTCCAGACCGGAAAGATGGGTCAGTCCGATCAGTTCGGCCAGACGTTTTTCCCGATCCAGTTTGCCGGTATTCGTGCAGGCAATCAGGATATTGTCGCGCACCGTCAGATGTGGAAACAGCGCATAGTGCTGGAACACGAGTCCGGCGGCACGTTTTTGCACGGTCAGGTCTATACCGGTTGCCGTGTCGTACCAGAGTTTGCCGTTACATTCGATCCTGCCATTGGCCGGACGGTATAATCCGGCAATACTTCTCAAGGTCGTGGTCTTGCCGCTGCCGGACGCGCCGACCAGTACGAAAATTTCACCGGGATGACAGCCTATATCAATATCAAGCGGTATCGGATCGGTCTGTTGCAGCCGGATCAGCGCCGCCTTATCTACCATGATATCGGCCCAGTCGATCATTCAGCGTGTACATCAGCGTGATCGCACAGAAGCTGATCAACAAAAGTACAGCGGACATGCTCGCGGCACTGCTGTTATCAAATGCCTGTACCCGGTCGTAGATGGCGATAGCTATCGTCCTCGTTTCTCCGGAAATGTTGCCTCCAACCATCAAGACTACACCGAATTCACCCAGTGTATGGGCAAACGTCAGGATGATTGCCGTCAGCACACCCGGCCAGGCCAGCGGTAATTCGATCTTGCGAAACGCGGCCCAGTCGGACAGCCCGCAGGTCCAGGCGGCCTCCCGCAGGCTGATCGGAATTGACTCAAATGATCGTTGCATCGGCTGGATGGCAAATGGCAGGTTGAAAATAATCGACGCCACCAATATGCCCTCAAACGAAAATACCAGGGAGGCATCAAATAGTCGCTCGTACCATTGACCGATAATCGACCGATTGCCCATTGCTGACAGCAGATAAAATCCGAGCACGGTGGGTGGCAGCAGCAGAGGTAGCGACAATACTGCCTGTAACAGGTTTTTACCGGGAAAGACTTTCCAGGCCAGGATACGGGAGACGATGATGCTGAAAGGTATCAGCACTGCGCAAGTGGATGCGCCCAGCAATAATGAGAGATTAAAGGACTGCCAATCCATCAGTTACTGCAGTTCGGGTGTGGCATAACCATAATCTTCAAGAATGCTACGCACCTGGTCACTGGCGAGAAACCGATCAAACTCGCGTGTAACCTCACTGGCGTTTTCCAGCAGGACGACATACTGGGTGACCGGTTCATACCATTCTGCTGGCAGTGCGATATATTTGCCCTTGCCCTTCAACTGGTCGGTCTTCATGAACGAGTAGGGGATGATGGCCAGATCGGCATTACCAGAAAGTACAAAAGGCACGACCTGCGACACATCCTCTGCCAGTAGTGTCCGGGTTGACTCCAGCGCCCAGATCCCTGCACTTTGCAGGGCCTGCATGGCGGCAACACCGTATGGTGCGTGTTCCGGATTGGCCAGCGCAATCTTGCGGTATGTCTTGTAGCGCAAGGCAGTGACGATCGTCCTCAGCTTTGCACCTTTATACAGACGCGAATCTTCAGGGACATATATACCAATCGGGCCGTTGGCAAACCCCCAACCGTTGTTACTGATGACGCCCTGTTTGAACAGGAATTCGATATAGCTGCTGCTGGCCGAGATGAATAATTCATAGGGTGCACCCTGTACGATCTGTCGAGCCAGATTGCCGGAGGAGCTATACGTTACCCGGAATGTACCGCCTTTCTCCTTCTCGAATTCGCTGACGATTTTCGTCATAGGGGCATTCAGGTTGGCGGCGACCGCAATGACCGGTGGTTCAGCCAGTGCCTGTAATGACAGGCCGGCCAGCAGGATTAATACCAGATTGCGCAGGGAAGTAAGATTTACTTGGGGTATGCTCATGTAATGATGATACAGAATCCTGTGCATGAATAACAGAATCAACAATTTATTCTGAATAATCAGAGCGGGTCAGCGACTGCCTGACGCAGCGTAACGAATTCCTCTGCCGCTGTCGGATGGATGCCGAGGGTGTTATCAAACTGCGTCTTGGTTGCCCCGGCCTTGATGGCAATTGCGATGCCCTGGATGATTTCACCGGCGTTCATCCCTAACATATGTGCGCCCAGCACCCGATCATCGTCCCGGTTGACGACCAGTTTAATCAGCACCTTTTCATTCTTTCCGGTCAGCGTGTGTTTCAACGGTCTGAAACGGGTCAGGTAGACCGCGACGTTCTGGAATTGCGCGCGGGCCTGCTGCTCGGTAAGGCCGACGCAGGCAATATCCGGCTGGCTGAATACACAGCTCGGAATATTCGTGTAATCCGTCTCGACGGGGGTCTTGCCATAAATCGTGCGGGTCAGTGCCATTGCCTCGGCAATCGCCACGGGTGTCAACTGGCAGCGGCCGGCAACATCGCCTATCGCGTATATCGAGTCGATATTGGTCCGATGCGAGCTGTCCGTGACGATGGCGCCATTATCATCAAGTTCAATGCCGACCGTGTCCAGCCCGAAGCCACCGCTCAGCGGTTTTCTACCTGTTGCAAACATGACCCGATCCGCCGAGTCTGTCGTGTTGTCTTCGTAGATAATCCGGTAACCCGGTGCATCCTGCTCTACGCGGGTGATACGGGTGTTCAATAATAGCCGGATCCCTTTCCCCCGGATCTCTTCCACACAGGCGATACGTATATCGTGATCAAATCCACTGAGCGGTAAATCACCCCGATGTACCACAGTGGTAGCAACCCCCAGACCATGGAAGATGGCAGCGAATTCCAGCGCAATATATCCACCGCCAACGATGATTATGCTGGTGGGAAGCCCGGGCAGATGAAATGCCTCATTCGAACTGATACAAAACTCGCGTCCCGGGATGTCCGGTATGACCGGATAACTGCCGGTGGCTAACAGTATACGTTCGGCTGTGATCACGCGGTCATTGATTATGACGGCCTGCGGACCGGTCAGCAGGGCCTTGCCAGTCAGAATTTCGACACCGGCATCGAGCAGTAGCTTTTTATAAACGCCATTCAGGCGTTCGATTTCACGATCCTTGTTCTGGAGTAGTTTCTGCCAGTCGAATACGGCCGTGCCCGGATCCCAGCCAAATCCCAGGGCATCGTTGAATGCCGAAGCGAAGGCCGCGCTGTAATAAAACAGTTTTTTGGGGATACAACCGGCGTTTACACAGGTGCCGCCCAGTGGATTCATGTCGGCAATGGCAACGCGGGCACCGAAACCGGCTGCCATGCGCGCAGCACGGACGCCACCGGAACCGGCACCGATCACAAACAGGTCATAATCAAACTTCGGCATGTTTCATCACAGGTATAAATAACAGGCAAAGGTTATCATGTTTCTGCGCGTACATTATCCGGTTTGGCAGGGTGTTTGAGGGGACTGAAATTAACGGGGAAATCCGGCATACAGAATCAGAGTTTTTTCAGGCGCAGCATCAGTTGTTTGGCCAATAGCGGAAATATACCGGCGAGAAACAGTGATATTAACAGCCGGGGAGAGAGGACATCTGCTGGTCCATTGATGCTCGCAATCTGTGTCCCCGCATTGACGAAGATGACGGTGAACGGGAGCATCCCCAGTTGAGTGATCAGGTAAAAATGGCTGGTCCGGATTGACGTCACGCCCATCAGAATGTTTATCATGAACGCTGGAAACAGCGGGATCTGGCGTAGCAGAAACAGAAATAACAGACCGTCGGCCTCCATCCCCTTGTTGAT
>CAMBTO010000007.1 GCA_945870865.1 Klebsiella pneumoniae | reverse complement strand
GCTGAATCTTGGGCAGCTCAGTTTTATCCTGCGGGCACAATATCTGGTAGATGCAGTTGGCCTGAACAAGGTCGAGGGCCAGCCGTTCAAGACCGGCGAGATTGAAAACAGGATATATGAAATGCTGGAACAGCCGAAGTTGCGTGCTGCCGGTGGTTCAATAGATTAACAGGCAAGGTTGAGGAGAGAAAACATGAGCGCAGTAGCGGAATATACCCGTAAGGATTTCAGCTCGGATCAGGAAGTCCGGTGGTGCCCCGGTTGTGGCGACTATTCAATCCTGGCCCAGGTGCAGAGAGTCATGCCTGAAATTTGTACTGACATGAACCTGAAAAAGGAAAACATCGTGTTCATCTCCGGTATCGGTTGCTCTAGCCGCTTCCCGTATTACATGAACAACTTCGGGTTCCATACGATCCACGGCCGCGCACCCACGATTGCAACCGGCCTGAAGCTGACCCGTCCTGAATTACAGGTCTGGGTCGTGACGGGTGATGGTGATGGTCTTAGTATCGGCGGCAACCATTTGATCCACTGTCTGCGTCGTAATATCGATGTGAAAATTCTGCTGTTCAATAACCGTATCTACGGACTTACCAAGGGCCAGTATTCGCCGACCTCCGAGATCGGCAAGAAGACCAAGTCGAGTCCGCACGGTACGGTGGAAAGGCCGTTAAATCCGATGTCCGTCGCCATTGCCTCCGAGGCGACCTTTATCGCCCGTGCGATTGCGACCGAGGGTGCGCAGATGCGTGATGTGCTAATGCGCGCCGCCCGCCACAGGGGCACCGCGTTTATCGAGATATTCCAGAACTGCAATGTCTTCAACGACGGTGCGTTTGATGCATTTGCCGACAAGAAGAACCAGCTTGAATCTACCGTATCGCTGCAACATGGCAAGCCTGTCATTTTTGGCAAGGATGGTCAGAAGGCTATTGCGATACGTTCGGTGAACGGCAGTATCGAGCCGCATGTTGTTAATGTCGCTGATGTGAATCCGGCGGATATCCTCATCCACGATGAGACCTCGCCGAACCCGACCCTGCCGTACCTGCTGGCCCAGCTCGACCTGCCGGAGTTTCCGGTGCCGATGGGTGTGTTGCGTGCGATCAACCGACCTGTCTACGGCGATATGCTGGACGAGCAGATCACGAGTGCACAGGAGACTCAGGGTAAAGGTGATCTGAAGAAATACCTGCGTGCGGGGGAGACCTGGACAGTCTAGCTTAGGGCGACCGTACTAGATCTGCACCCGCGTACCCAGTTCGACCACCGCATTATCCGGTAACTGGAAAAACCCGGCAATATCACTGGAGTTGCGGCTCATCGTAGCAAACAGTTTTTCGCGCCAGTGCATCATGCCTTTTTTCTGGGTCGGCACGACGGTCTCGCGACTCAGGAAGTAGGTGGATTCAAACGCAGTAATATCCAGCCCGTGCTGTTTGCAGTTTTCCAGTATCAACGGGATATCGGTATTGTCCATAAATCCGCGTTTTACGATGACCCGCCAGAAATGATCTGACAGTCGGGAAATCTCAACACATTGTTCTAGCTGAATGCGGGGGATTTCCTCAAACTGTACGGTCAGGATGATATTCTTTCTGTGCAGCACCTGGTTGTGTTTCATATTATGCAACAGCGCCTGGGGGACCACCTTCGGGTTTGCCACCGCATAGATCGCCGTGCGTTCGGCAATATTGACCGTACTGAAGTCCAGTTGGGTAATAAACGGGACGAGATCAATACCATCCTTCTGGATACTTTCAACAAGTAGTTTCCTCCCGCTTGCCCAGGTGGTCATCACTCCAAATATGGAAAGGCCCATGACGATCGGGAACCAGCCGCCATCGAAAAACTTGATAACACATCCCGCAAACAGGAACAGGTCGATGACCACAAAAAATCCGGATGCCATGACCGCCAGTGCCAGCGGCATTTTCCAGGCATAACGGATGACAAAAAATGCCATGATGGTGGTAATCACCATTTCCAGGGTGACGGCAATGCCATATGCGCCGGCCAGTGCGGAAGAACTCTGAAATGTGAATACCGCGATGATGACGGCCGTGAGCAAAATCCAGTTGACAGCAGGCAGGTAGATTTGACCAAGGTTCAGTTCCGAGGTATGTACGATATGCATCCTTGGCAGAAAGCCGAGCAAGATGGCCTGTTTGGTCAGTGAGTAGGCACCCGAGATCACGGCCTGTGATGCGATGACGGCGGCTGCGGATGACAGCAAGACGGCAGGTATCAACAGGTACGCGGGAAACATATGGTAAAACGGGTTCTCCAGTGCAGCGGGATCACGTAACAACAAGGCACCCTGTCCCATATAGTTTAATGCCAGTGCCGGAAACACCAGACCCAACCAGGTCAGTTGTATAGGTTTTCTGCCAAAATGTCCCATGTCCGCATAGAGTGCCTCGGCACCTGTCAGTGCCAGTACTATCGCGCCGACGACAGCCAGCACATACGGCCCCCGTTCCACCAGAAAATGTACTGCGTATAACGGGTTAAGTGCCATCAGGATAGTTGGTTCCTGGATTATCTGGAGCACGCCGGTGATACTCAGCACAGAAAACCAGACCAGCATAATCGGGCCGAAAAATTTTCCAACCGTATGGGTTCCCTTACGCTGTGCCAGAAACAGCAACAACAGCACGCTGACAGCGATGAGCGGGATATATTGACCGAGATCAGGTGCAATAACCTCCAGTCCTTCCATCGCGCCCAGCACAGAAATGGCGGGCGTGATGACGCTGTCACCGTAAAACAGGGTCGCACCAAAGATACCAAGCAACAGGAGGCCATTTCTCAGGCCCGGTTTGTTCCTGACTGCATTTGCCGCGAGCACCGTCAGTGCCAGTCCGCCACCTTCACCCCGGTTATCGGCTCGCAGGATCAACAGCACATATTTCAGTGTTACAACCAGCATTAACGCCCAAATGATGGACGATACGGCGCCGATCAGGTTCGTTTTATCCAGGGCAAGGCCAGTCCACGGGGCAAAGATTTCCTTGAACGTGTATAGCGGGCTGGTGCCGATATCGCCAAAAACCACGCCGAGTGCAGCGAGTGTTAATGCGGCAGTACGGGACTGCGGGTTATTCGATTGCGTATGGATTTCCTTACATGATATTTATAGGTAACTAGCCAATGGACGAATTATAGTCGGGTTACAGGCGTAGTAAGATGATTCAGTATAGTTATTTTGCCTTTCCATGTTAACAGTATTTTTCATTATGGTGTTTAACTGTTAGGAGTGTTGATTTTACGCCTCAGGGAGGGATTAAATAAATATTATTTTACTGGATTCCCGCAGTTGCGGGAGTGACCTTATTCTACGCTTTCGCGGTAATGACGATGCGTTATCTGGACGGCGACTGGCGGTGTAGTTCTATTGTAAGATAACTCAAATAACTTCAAGTAATGAAATAATATAAATTTATGTTGCCAGTCTTGATATTCCGTCACATCGCCCACGAAGGTCCCGGTTATCTGGGTGATTTCCTGCGAGAAAAAAAGATTCCCTATGAAATGATTTGTGTTGATCAGGGCGAATCAGTACCAGATACAGCGGATGGTACTTCCGCGCTGGTATTTATGGGCGGTCCGATGAGTGTGAATGACCCGCTGCCGTGGATAGCAGATGAACTGGCGCTGATTCGGCAGGCCATTGATCGGGGGATCCCGGTGTTGGGGCATTGTCTGGGTGGTCAGTTGTTGGCAAAGGCGCTGGGTGCAACGGTGCATGCAAACCCGGTTTCCGAGATTGGCTGGCACATGAGCACGCGGATTGATAATGCCACTGCGCGCGACTGGCTAGCCGGTGTACCGCACGAGTCTGAGTTGTTCCACTGGCATGGCGAGACATTTGAGATTCCCGTCGGTGCTACACCCTTGCTGCAAAGCCTGTTTTGCCCTCACCAGGCATTTGTGTATGGCAATAGTCTCGGTTTCCAGTGTCATATCGAGATGACCGCCGCTCTGGTCGAGAAATGGGTAGAGGAAAGTCGTGGTGAATTGCAGGTGAGCGAAAGTGTACAGTCAGAGCAAGAGATGTTGCATGAGCTCCCGGCGAGGATCGGGCGGCTGAACCTGATTGCTGATACGATATACAGTCGCTGGCTCAGTGCCTGGTTACATTGAAACAAACGCGTGAGGAAGCAGGCTGATGATTGTTTTATGGCACCCTGATACCAACAAACAACTGCCCGGTTTTCTCAAACTGATGGACTACCTGAACAGCCGCGGCCTGATAGGCCTCGTGGCGATGACCTTGATAAAGTACCTGTCCGTCCCAGTGCAGGGACAACAGTTGCAGCGCTTTGAGTATATCGTCGCTGGCACCCGGTTTGACGCGGGCAGTATCCAGATCATCAATGCGCAATAACCAACGGCCCTGATGGGTACGTGCCTGCAGAAAGCTGGCAAGGGCAGTAACAATGGAGCCAAAATGTAACGGGCCGCTTGGCGTAGGTGCGAAGCGGCCCGTGTACGGTTGGGACGGTAGCTAGGTCACAGATAGCGACTGACCGGTAAGCGGATTTTATCCCAGTTGTTTTTCCTTGATTTCGTCGAGTGTCTTGCAGTCGATACACAAAGTCGCAGTTGGTCTTGCCTCCAGACGCTTGACCCCGATCTCGACACCGCATACCTCGCAGTAACCATAATCACCCGTCTCCAGACTTATCACAGCTTCGTCGATCTTGCGGATCAGCTTGCGCTCGCGGTCACGGGTCCTTAACTCCAGAGCAAACTCTTCTTCCTGGGTGGCGCGATCGTTTGGATCCGGGAAGTTGGCGGCCTCGTCCTGCATGTGATTCACGGTGCGGTCAACTTCCTGCATCAGGACTTTTTTCCAGTCCATCAGGATATTGCGGAAGTGTTCGCGTTGTGGCGTATTCATATATTCCTCGCCATGTTTAGTGCGATAGGGCTGGAACGATTGTACGTCAGTGGGTGAGCGTCGGAATACCTTGTTCTTCATTTCCTGGATTTGGGCCTTACCGGATTTAACCGGAGTTGCGGGTTTTTTCTCGACCCTGGCGGTCTTTTTCGGGGCAGCTGCTACGACGACCGGTTTGGCCGGGGCCGCTGCCTTCTTGACGACTGGTTTCTTTTTGATTGTAGGTTTGATTGCCGGTTTGGCGGGAGCTGCTTTCTTTAAAGGTGCCTTTTTCTTTACAGGTGCCTTTTTCTTTACAGGTGCCTTTTTCTTCGCAACCGATTTGGCGGGTGCTTTTTTAACGGCAATGGCCTTTTTGGCGGGCTTCTGTTTTTTCGCCACCTGTTTGGCTACGACCTGCTGTTTAACAGGTTTCTTTTTTGTCGCCTGTTTTACCGGCTTTGCAGCGGCTTTCGCCTTGACCGGTTTCCTTTTTGCCGCTTTTTTAAAGACCGTCTTGACTACGGGCCTCTTCTTCGTTACCGACTTTTTACTGCCTTTCTTTTTAGCAACCATGTTTATAAGCCCCAAACCCGCATAAAAAAATGATATATACCAAAAATGACACTTTTAGGCAAACTGGATTTTAGCCCGTGAGCTTTTCCAGTGCCAGTTTGGTCGCGCCGGAGACGGCGACCGGCATAATCATCAGATTGATACCGGGCATCATCGTCATCAACAGGACGCCGGTACCAAATCCGAGTACGAGTCGGCGATTTTGACCGGCAATTCCGACTACCTGTGGAAACAGCAGGCCCCGGTTTCCCAGCGGGATTTCCAGATATTCGAGCGCGATCATCCAGGCGGCATAGATAAACCAGACGACAGGCGCGAGTAATTGCACGATCGGGATGACAAACAGCAGTAACAATGGCAGGCCACGGACGAAGAAAAAGCGCATCTTGACCAGTTCCGAGCGTAAACCGGCCTGTATCTGTTGCATAAAGCGGGTAGCTGGGGTCAGGTTAGTCCCACTGGCACCCAGATGACGCTCAACCGCCGTGGACAAATAGCCGTTCAGCGGGGCAGCCAGGATATTCGCGAGGATGGAAAAACAGAAAAACACAAACCCGAGCATTAATAACAGGAACAAGGGCCACAATAACCAGCCCAGCCATTCGAGCCATGCCCATTGTTCGGTCAGGCGGTTCAAAAGTGCATTAAACTGGCTGGTGCCATAGGTAATGGCGAGTACAAACAGGACCAGATTGATCAACAGCGGCAACAGGGCATACAGACGTATGCCAGACCGTGTCAGCAGCGTAAAACCGGACAATGCGTAGCGGAGGCCCGTGATAAAGTCCGCCATCTGCGGCCTCAGGGCAGGTTCACCAGTACCGGGGTGACCCAGTTGAGCTTTTTATGTTCGACCGTCACGTTGGTATAGACCCCCCCCCGCACATTAAAGCGGGCTGTCAGGCGCATGAAGCGTGGGTGGGTCGCCTTGACCAGATCATTGAGGATGCGATTTGTCACTGCTTCATGGAATGCACCCTGGTCCCGGTAGGACCAGACATACAGTTTCAGTGATTTTAATTCGACACAGAGTTGATCGGGAACATAGTCGAGTATCAGTGTTGCAAAATCCGGCTGGCCGGTCTTTGGGCACAGGCAGGTAAACTCCGGGATCTCCATGTGGATGGTATAGTCACGTTCCGGTGCAGGGTTGGCAAAGGTGTCCAGTGTGGTTGAGGGTTGTATGGTCATGCCGGTAGTCCTGTCAATCTTTTTCTGGTGATTTTGCATCCGGCCCGGGTGAAAAAATCCGAAGCAGATATTGAGATATTACACACCACTAAAATATCATACTTGGCAATACAAAAATATTGATAATAAATAATTTAATCAGGGATTGATGCCAATTTGCTTCTTGTGCCAATCCCCTCTAAACGGTATCGTTACGCTCCATGCGCCTACGCAAAATCAAGTTGTCAGGATTTAAATCCTTTGTAGATCCAACCACCCTGATAGTCCCCGGAAACCTTGTTGGTATTGTGGGACCGAACGGCTGTGGTAAATCGAATATTATTGACGCGGTCACCTGGGTAATGGGTGAAAGTTCCGCGAAGCATCTGCGTGGCGAATCACTGACCGATGTGATATTTAATGGTTCTTCTGCACGCCAGCCAGTCAGTCAGGCGATGGTCGAACTGGTGTTTGATAATTCCGAAGGACGCGTAGGCGGACAATATGCCTCCTATAGCGAGCTGGCAATCAAGCGCCAGATCAACCGTGAAGGTGTCTCCTCGTATTTTCTGAACGGTACCCGTTGTCGCCGCAAGGACATCCATGGCATCTTCTTGGGTACCGGTCTTGGACCGCGTGGCTACTCCATTATTGAACAGGGAATGATCTCGCGCCTGATCGAGGCGAAGCCGGATGAATTACGCGTGTTTATTGAAGAGGCCGCCGGTATCTCCAAATACCGCGAGAAGCGCCGCGAGACCGAAAACCGCATGCGCCACACCAGGGAAAACCTGGACCGACTGCAGGACATCCGTGACGAGTTGGGTAAACAACTTAACCATTTGCAGCGCCAGGCCAAAGCTGCAGAGCGTTACCAGTTACTGAAGAATGAAGAGCGCCAGCTGAAGGCAGAGTTGCTTGCGTTGAACTACCGTGACCTGAAGGCCGAGGTGGCGGTGCGTGACGAGAAGGCGCGTACCCAGGAGAATCGGGCTAAAGAATGTCTTGCCCTGTTACGCAGTGTTGAGGCCGAGATTGAGAAGAAACGTGAAGAGCTGGTGTCCTCCAACGAGGCATTCAATGTGGTCCAGTCCGGTTATTACCAGATAGGTGCCGACATCTCCCAGCTTGAGCAAAAGCTAGAATATTCGAAGGAAAGGATAACCTCGCTGGAGGCTGACCTTATCAAGGTCCAGCAGCTGATAAAGACGACCGAGGAACAGCACCGTCTGGACCAGCAGAAGCTGATTGAGCTGGATGCCAGGGTTAAGGAGCTGGAACCTAAACTGCATAATTACCGTAGTGATAGCAACAAGGCCTATGACTCGTTGAACCAGGCCGAGCAGGCGATGCAAAAATGGCAGGACGAGTGGGATGCGTTCAAGGAGACCGAGGCCGGTTTCAGACAACAGATAGAAGTCGGTAACAGCCGTTTGACCTTCCTGGGTGAAAACCTGGAGCAGACTGCCTATCGTCGCCAGACCCTAAATGAAGAGTTCGAGTCCGCCGAGATTGAAGGCATGGATCGGCAGATCGTAGAGCTGGAAACGACCGTGACCAGCCGGGTAGTGCAGGTCACCGCCAACCGCAGCATGCTCGATGAGAAGATTGCCAGCGTCCGCAATTACCGTGATCAGGTGCATACGCTGACTGAAAAGATTGCCGGCATGCGCACACAGCAGCAGAAGCTCGAAGGCACGCTGGCAGCGTTGATCTCGTTACAGCAGGGTGATACCAGTCTGAATCAGGCGGGTATAAACACATGGTTGTCTACGCTGGGTGAGCAGGACTCGCCGCGATTGCTGGAAAAGCTGAACATCGAACCCGCCTGGGCACAGGCGCTCGAGTCCGTCCTCGATCAGAACCTGCAATCTGTAATTGTGAATAATTTTGATGCCGCATTGGCAGCGTTGGCAAACTGGGGCCAGGGCAATATCAGTCTGATTACTGCTGCGACAAATCCGGCCTCCGCAAACGTCCGCAATTTGCCGAGGCTGATAGACAAGGTCGTCTCCGGCACCTCGATAGACAATCTGCTCGCACGCGTTTATCTGGCCGACGATATTGCCGAGGCGATGCGAATATACCCGCAGCTTGACCCGAGCGAATCTGTGGTGACCCGTTCCGGAATCTGGGTCGGCCCCGGCTGGATCCGGGTACATCAAACCAGAACAGAAGACAGCATCCTGATACGTGAACAGAAGATCCAGGCGCTGAAGGCAGAGAATACCGAGGTATTATCGGTCATCGCCAACCTGCAACAGCAACTGGCACAGGCACGTACCGACCTGGAAAGCGTCGAGCAGCATCAACAGGAAATCCAGACCGGCCTCGGTCAGGCGCAGAACCAGCAGACACTGGCGCAGGCGCAGCTGGCCGAGATCAAGGTGCGCCGCGAACAGCTGGCCCGCCGTATCGAGCAGATAACCGAGGAACTGGAAAAACTGGAATCGCGTGAAGACGCCTCCCGCCAGGAATCCGATAATCTGAGGCAGATGCTGGAACGCACTCGCACAGATCAGGACAATCTAGCATCCCAAAAGACCACGCTGATTGAATTGCGCGAGAAACATGCCGGCCTGCTCGAACAGGCACGCACGAACTGGCAGTCGACGCATGAACACAGCCACGAGATAGCACTGCAACTGGAGTCGCTGAGCTCGCAGAAGGCCTCGCTGGAACAGGCAATACGCCGCAATGAAATCCAGCTCGGTAACATGACCGCGAACCTGGCCGAACTGCAGAAGTCCTTGCAACTGGTCCACGAACCGATGGATGACCTGCAAAAGAAACTCGAGGCGGCATTACAGGTCCGCATCGAGACCGAGAAGCAGTTGAGCAAGGCCCGTGAGACGGTACAGACGATAGACATGCTCATACGCGAGCGGGAACAGCAGCGTATCGGTGCGGAGCAGGCGGTTGATGAAAACCGTGTAGTACTGGAGAAACTGAAACTGGATTCGCAGGAGGTCAAGGTCCGTTTGCAAACAGTGAACGAACTGCTGCAGGAGGGTGAACATCAGCCGGATCAGATCCTCGAGACCATCGATGCCGCAGCGAACAAGCAGGAATGGCAGGAGCGTATCGCTACCACCGAACAGAAAATACAGCGGCTGGGACCCATCAACCTGGCGGCCATTGATGAATACACCCAGCTTGGCGAGCGCAAGGAATATCTGGATCGCCAGAACAACGACCTGACCGAGGCACTGACCACCCTTGATAGCGCCATCAAGAAGATCGATAAGGAAACCCGGACGCGTTTCCAGGAGACCTTTGACCGCCTGAATGCGAACCTGAAGGAGATGTTCCCGATCATGTTCGGTGGTGGTATGGCCTATCTGGAAATGACCGGTAATGATCTGCTTGAAACCGGTGTCACTATCGTCGCTAGGCCGCCGGGCAAGAAGAACAGCAGTATCCACCTGTTGTCCGGTGGCGAAAAGGCACTGACCGCAGTCGCTTTGGTATTTTCGATATTCAAACTGAATCCGGCTCCGTTCTGTATCCTCGACGAGGTTGATGCACCGCTGGACGATACCAATGCCGGACGATTCAGCACACTGCTCGCACAGATGTCGTCCGAGGTTCAGTTCCTGTTTATAACCCATAACAAGATTACGATGGAAATTGCAACCCAGTTGCTGGGCGTGACTATGCATGAACCCGGTGTGTCCAGACTGGTGACGGTTGATATTGAAGAAGCCGTCAAAATGGCCGCCACCGCCTGATTACTCCCCGGCAGCACACGCCGCTGCCCGGATCTGGCGGAAGGTGATATTATTGAAATGTCTATTGCATACTAGAGACGTTTAATCATGGACAATCTGCGTCTAATCCTGATCATTGCCGGAATCGCCATCATTGTGGCAATCTATTTCTGGGACCGTGCGCAGTCCCGGAAAAAGTCGCGGCGTCAGACCGTCAGCCCGAACTATCACGAACGAAACGAATCAGGCATGGTCATTTCCGCCGCGAAGAAAGACGAGGACCTGTCTGCCTCTATCGACGAGATGGCTGGCTTTTTCATCGACACCGAGCCGGATCTGGACGAAGACGCCCCTGGTGAAATCTTTATCTCCCGTGACCCGACGGTACAACCGACGCGGCGGCCGATCTCTGAATCATTCACCATACCTGAACAATTCGATGCATTTGCCGAGGGACCGGTCAGCCGACATGGTGCCCGTGAGCCTCAACTGACCGTGATTACACTGTTTCTGGTCGCGCCAGAAGGCAAAGAGTTTGCCGGCCCCGACATCCGGTCCGCACTGACGGCGCTGAAGTTTGAATTCGGCGAGATGAAGATCTTTCACCACCGTGGTAGCGGTGACTTGGTCGTTAAACATCCGCTGTTCAGTCTGGTCAATATGTATGAGCCTGGCTATTTTGTTATAGACGAGATGGACACGTTCAGCACACGCGGTCTGTCGGTCTTTGCACAAATGCCGATGGAACATGATCCCGAGGTTGTATTTCCATATATGCTGGAGATGACACGTCGACTGGCGAAGAAGCTCGGTGCCAATATCCTCGGACCCGACCGCAAGCCGCTGGATCAGACTGCTGTAGACAATCTCAATCGCCAAATCAGTAACTATGTCGGATAGCCTGGTCCCACACCAGGCCCGTGCCAGGGTGGTGGAGCTGTCAGAGCTAATCAACCTGCACAATTACCGGTACCACGTACTGGATCAACCATCTATTCCCGATGCCGAATACGACCGTCTGTTTCGCGAACTGGTCGTACTGGAAGCGCAATACCCCGAACTGGTTACACCCGATTCGCCTACTCGCCGCGTCGGTGCCGGACCCTCGACCACGTTTGACGAGGTCGAACACAAGGTGCCAATGCTGTCACTGGCGAATGCGTTTAATGATGCCAACATGCAGGCCTTTGATCGCCGTGTGCACGAATGGCTGGAGGTGGCGTCGGTTGAATACGCCGCTGAGACGAAGCTGGATGGACTGGCGATCAGCCTGGTCTATGAACAGGGGCTCCTGGTCCGGGCAGCGACGCGGGGTGACGGTTACAAGGGCGAGGATGTAATAGCGAATGCGCGCATGATCAAGTCGATACCGTTACGCTTGATGGGGCAGGGCTTTCCAGAGGCGCTGGAGGTCCGCGGAGAGGTTATTATGGAGCGTGCGGCGTTTACTGAATTTAATAATCGCCAGCAACAGCACGGGGGCAAGTTGTTCGTGAATCCGCGTAATGCGGCTGCGGGCAGTCTGCGCCAGCTCGACCCGACAGTATCGGCGCAACGACCATTGCGGTTTATTGCCTACGGTATCGGCCACCACAGTGACGAACTTGTTTATCAGCGTCATACCGAGGTGATGGAAAAATTGAAATCGTGGGGCCTGCCAATTTCGCCGGATCTCGCCATTGTCGCAGGACTGGCAGGTTGCGAGCAGTTTTACCAGCAGATCGGCAAGCGTCGCGACGGTCTGGCATATGATATCGACGGCGTTGTATTTAAGGTTGATAGGATCGATTTTCAGCGACAGCTCGGCTTTGTGTCACGCGCACCGCGCTGGGCCATCGCCTGGAAATATGAGCCTGAAGAAGAGATAACCCGCGTACTCGGCATCGATGTGCAGGTCGGTCGCACCGGTGCGCTGACACCGGTTGCCCGGCTTGAGCCGGTCTTTGTCGGTGGTGTGACCGTGACTAATGCGACGTTGCATAACGAAGATGAGATTCGCCGCAAGGATGTGCGCGTCGGTGATACCGTGATCATTCGCCGTGCCGGGGATGTGATCCCCGAGGTCGTTGCTATCGTCCCCGACAAACGACCTGTGGACAGCACTCCGTTTGACATGCCCAAACAATGTCCCGATTGCGGTTCCGCCGTCAGCAAATCGGAAGATGAGGCGATCACCCGCTGCACCGGCGGCCTGTTCTGTCCGTCACAGGGCATCGGGGCGATCCTGCATTTTGCCTCGCGCCGGGCAATGGATATCGAGGGCATGGGTGACAAACTGGTCGAGCAATTGTTTCGCAAGGGTTATGTACGCAACGTCGCTGACCTGTATCAACTGACGCTGGAGCAACTGACCGAACTGGAACGGATGGGGGAGAAGTCCGCTGCCAATCTGCTGGGCTCACTGGAACACAGCAAGCGCAGCGAGTTACATCGTTTTCTCTATGCACTCGGCATCCGCGAGGTTGGAGAATCCACTGCGCGTACGTTGGCAATCTATTTTGTCTCGCTCGATCGGCTGATGAACGCCAGCGTCGATGAGTTGCTTGAAGTCTCCGATGTCGGCCCGGTCGTCGCAAACACGATCCGCGCCTTTTTCGCTGAGGAACACAATCGCATCATTATCCGCCGCCTGCAGGACAGTGGCGTACACTGGCCACAACCGGACCTCGATAAATCCCGCCCGCTCGATGGCAAGATATTTGTACTGACCGGCAGCCTGACATTGCTGTCTCGCGACGAGGCCAGCGACAAACTGACCGCGCTCGGCGCCCGCGTGAGCAACAGTGTCTCGAAAAAGACCGACTACGTCGTCGTCGGCGACTCTCCGGGTAGCAAGGCGGAGAAGGCAGAGAAACTGGGGGTGGCGATACTGGACGAGGCGGCGTTGCTAAAGCTGCTTGAATAATCTGAACGTATTATGGACTGGCACAAAATGTCTTACGTCATTCCGATTAACCATGTAAAGCCTGATGACAGTGGGTGTCCTGAATATAGAGGAATATATCAGTTGTCATTCCGGGGCTGTGCATGCAGAGCCCGGAATCCAGTAGTAAGGAGCCGCCCTTTAGGCGGTAATTAAAAGACTGGATACTGGCATTCGCCAGTATGACGAAGGTGAGCAGGGTTGCGTCGGAGACTGGTCGCTAATGCGCATTCATGCGCTCGCGACAATTTGATAATCATGTATCGCCCTTGGACAGTCGATGTCCTGGGTATGGGATTCAAAAGGGTCAGTATCGATTGATTTTGTTTGCGGGTATAACGTTAGATGCAGGGCCCTTTTTTAATACTGAATTGACCACGGTCGCATCAACCGACTGCACCGGATAATCCAATGAGTAATGCAACCCACGGCTTTCCTTGCGGGCGAGCGCACATTCGATGATAAGTTCGGCGACGACGGCGAGGTTGCGCAGTTCGATCAGGTCGTTAGTCAGGCGGAAGTGGCTGTAGTATTCATGAATTTCACCCTGTAACAGGCGAATGCGGTTCTGGGCGCGTTTCAGGCGTTTGCCAGTACGTACGATGCCGACGTAGTCCCACATGAAGCGGCGGATCTCGTCCCAGTTGTGGGCGACGACGACTTCCTCGTCGGAGTCAGTAACTCGAGTCTCGTCCCATGCGGGTAATTCGGCGGGGACTTCGATCTGATCCAGTTTGCTACGGATGTCTTTGTAGGCCGAGTGGGCGAACACGACACATTCGAGCAAGGAGTTGCTGGCCATGCGGTTCGCACCGTGCAGGCCAGAGCAGGAAACCTCGCCGATTGCATACAGGCCCTCAATATCGGTGCGGCCGTGTTTATCGATCACGACGCCACCACAGGTGTAATGTGCGGCGGGCACGACCGGGATACGCACCTTGCTTATATCGATACCGTGTTGCAGGCACCGCGCATAGATCGCCGGGAAGTGTTCAATGATAAAGTCAGTACTGTGGTGGGTAATGTCCAGATACATGCAGTCTGCACCGAGCCGTTTCATCTCATGGTCAATCGCGCGGGCGACTACATCACGCGGGGCAAGTTCGGCCCGGCTGTCATAGCGTTGCATGAATTCCGTGCCGTCCGGGCGCAGCAGTTTCGCTCCTTCGCCACGCAAGGCTTCGGAGATAAGGAACGATTTGGCTTCGGGGTGATACAGGCAGGTCGGGTGGAACTGGATAAACTCCATGTTTGCTATCCGGCATCCGGCACGCCAAGCCATCGCAATGCCGTCGCCGGTACAAATATCTGGATTGCTGGTATAGAGGTAGACCTTCCCGGCGCCGCCGGTGGCCAACACGACAGTCCTGGCCCGGAAGACGTTGACCTGGTCGGCCTTCTGGTCGTACACGTAGGCACCGACACAGCGGTTATCCGCCAGTCCCACCTTGTTGCCGAGGATGAGGTCAACCGCAGTCTGGAACTCAAACAGGTCGATATTTGCATGCGTCCGTACCCGACTGACCAGCGTGGTCTCGACCGCCCGGCCAGTGGAGTCGGCCGAGTGGATGATACGCCGATGGCTGTGGCCACCTTCCTGATGCAGATGGTATTCGTAGGCATCGGCCTCGGTTGAGCGGGTAAAGTTGACCCCGATATCGATAAGCCAGCGGATGCTGTCCTTGCCGTTCTCAACGACGAACTTGACGATTGCCGGGTCACACAGGCCGCCACCGGCGATCAGGGTGTCCTCGACGTGGGATTCGATGCTGTCCTGGTTATCGAGTACGGCGGAGATGCCGCCCTGGGCGTAGAAGGTGGCGCCCTCATTGATAGCGGCCTTCGATAACACGGCGATGCGGGTGTTACCGGCCTCGGCCAGTTGCAACGCCAGACTAAGCCCGGAGGCGCCACTGCCGATGATCAGGACATCATGTTGGTATTGGTAACTCATAATAAGTGGGGTAGTATAACCGAAGTACCAAAATTGCAGTTTAAAAATGATGGATGGGAGTTCCAGCCAGTTTTACAGCGGGCAGGACCATCCCGTTGCCGGAATAATAAAGCCACTAAAGCTGGCGTAAATTAACGGACAGGCTGCAAGGATCAATGATAGATACTAATTCATATTGCCGGTGTAATCCGATTGCAGGCATACCCGGACAGGACTGCTGCGCTAACAAAGTAAACGAATTTTCAGGAATTGAATGTGAGTAGTACAGAGGCCGATCTGGCGTTGGTAGAAAGGGTCAAGCGTGGGGACAAGGCAGCGTTTGATCTGCTGGTCCTCAAGTACCAGTCCCGCATCATTAACCTAGTATCCAGATTTGTCCGGAACCATTCCGATGCACAGGATGTCACACAAGATGCATTCATCAAGGCCTATCGCGCCTTGCCGAACTTTCGGGGTGACAGCGCCTTTTATACCTGGCTGTACCGGATAGCGGTCAATACCGCGAAGAACTTTCTGGCTTTGCAGGTCAGTCGCCGGACGTCCGATATGGATGCTGATGTATCCGAGATGGAACAAATCGACGGTAGTGATACTCTAAAAGATATGGCAACCCCTGAGCACCTGTTGCTGACGAAGGAGATCCAAGACACGGTGGTCCGCGCGATTGATGATTTGCCGGTAGACCTGCGCACCGCCATCACGTTGCGGGAGCTGGAAGGCCTGAGCTACGAGGAGATTGCTGAAGCGATGAATTGTCCGATAGGTACCGTACGCTCCCGGATTTTCAGGGCAAGAGAGGCGATAGACAAATTGTTGGAACCGTTAATTCATGACTGAGCATAAAACCCATGATTGATCAAAACAAGGCGCAAATTTCCGCATTGATGGATGGTGAACTGGACGATTTGGCGGTGAAGAAACTGCTCGAAGACAGGTCCATCAAGCAATGCTGGCAACGTTACCACATCATTTCCGACGTCATACACAATAATACTCCGTTGAATACTGATACACAGCTTGCCCTGCGTATCTCTGAATTAATCAAGGCCGAACCGGCGATACTTGCACCCACACCGACCAGAACGCTACCGGAGTTTCTGCGGCCGGCCGCCGGTATGGTGGTTGCCGCGACTGTTGCCGCGCTGGCTATCCTCGGTGTGCAGCAATTCCGTGCCGGTCAGGTGATGGAACAGGCCGCTCCAATCGCCGCCACCGCGCTACCAGCGTCGATGCCCATAAACCGAGTGGGTGTCCCGGTTCAGGTTGCCGGGAATGACGAACGCCCGGTACAACAGGTTATCCAGACGCCTGGTTTTGAGCCTGCCAGTGTGAACCAGATCAGCTTGAATAACGTCAAGATGAGTCGCTACATACTGAATTATAACGAATACCAGTCCAATACCGGTGTACATGGACTTACTCCCCACGTCAGGCTGGTGGCGACTGATCGCAGATGATCAGACTGTTCCTGATATTGCTGTTTTTCAGTAACCTGCTACACGCGCAGACTGATTCGGCTGACGCGAATGTGGAGTCAGTCACAAGTCAGGAACTGATCAACCGCATGTCTGATGCAACCAAAAAGCTGAACTACGAGGGCGAGTTTGTCTTTACCCGCGGTGAGCAGATGGATGTGATGCACATGGTGCATAAATCCGATGACAGCGGTGAAAGGGAAAAAATTGTCTCCCTGACCGGTCCTGCCCGCGAGGTCATCCGCAATAACCAGACCGTCACCTGTATCTTTCCGGATACGCAGGAAGTCATGGTTGAGCGCAGTCATGCCCAGAGTTTTGCGATCAAGCTGCCCGTGTCGATCGAGGCAGTCGCGGATAATTACGAGTTTTCCACGATAGGTAACGAGCGAATCGCCGGCCGGGACAGCTGGGTTGTCAGTGTTACTCCTAAGGACATATTCCGATATGGCTATCACCTCTGGATAGACAAGGAAACCTATCTGTTGCTGAAGTCTGAATTGCGGGATGAGGCTGGTGTACCATTGGAAGTGGTCATGTTTACCGAGCTGCAACTGCGTGATACTTTCAGCAATGATGTGTTCTCCCCGTCAATCAGCGGCGAGCAATATACCTGGTATGAATTTGCAGGCGACAGTACTGTGGCCGCTGCCGATGTGACGATTACCGACAGCAAGTGGCAAGTCACCTGGTTACCGTCGGGGTTTCGCCTGAGTAACCATAATGGACACGTGCCCGGTGAGCAGGACGGTTTCCTTGAGCACATGGTCTATTCTGATGGTGTTTCAATGGTGTCCATCTTTATCGAAAAGCGGGATTCCGGGCCCGACGTCAATAGCGGGGCGCTGAAGATCGGTGCTATCAACGTATATGCCAGGATCGCGGGTGACTATCAGGTCACGGCGGTGGGTGCAGTACCCCAGGCTACCGTGATTCGTATGGTTGATTCGGTGACCACCGGGCAATGAGCATTAATTCTTGATACAGTCGTCAGTAGTCTCCCCCTTACCAATTTATTCAGGATAAATAACCATGAGGTTAACCAACATGCGTGCACTATTTGTCAGTTTGATCATCTTACTCGGTGTCGCCGGTTATGCCGGTGCGCAAACATTGCCGGATTTTACGCCCTTGATCGAAAAGAATTCGGCGGCGGTAGTCAATATCAGTACGACCTTGAAGCAGAATGAGGCCTCCGCCGAACAGTTTGGTATGCCGCCGCAGATCCCCGAAGACAGTCCCTTGTATGAATTCTTTAAAAAATATCAGGAGCAGATGCCGGAGGGCGGTGGTGGTGAACAATTTGGAGAACGCTCCTCACTCGGCTCGGGGTTTATCCTCTCGAAAGAGGGCTACATCATCACCAATAACCATGTGGTGGCCGAGGCCGATGAGGTGATTGTCCGTTTGAATGATCGCCGCGAGTTTCTTGCCGAGATCATCGGCACCGACCCGCGCAGCGATATTGCGGTACTGAAGATCGATGCGACTGATCTGCCGGTACTGAAACTGGGCGATTCCAACCGACTGAAGGTTGGCGAATGGGTTCTGGCGATCGGCTCACCGTTCGGATTTGATCACTCGGTCACGCAGGGTATCGTCAGTGCAATAGGGCGCGCCTTGCCCAATGACAGTTATATACCGTTTATCCAGACCGATGTCGCCATCAATCCAGGCAATTCAGGCGGACCGTTATTCAATCTGAAGGGTGAAGTTATCGGTGTGAATTCACAAATCTACAGTCGCAACGGTGGTTATATGGGCTTGTCGTTTGCGGTGCCCATCAATGTAGTCAATGATGTGTACGAGCAAATCCGTGACAAGGGCAGTGTATCGCGTGGATGGCTGGGTGTGATTATCCAGGATGTAACCCGCGATCTTGCCGAATCGTTCAATATGGATGTCCCGCGCGGCGCACTGGTGGCCAAGGTATTGCCGGATAGCCCGGCGGCGCGTTCTGATCTTGAGATAGGCGATATCATTACGAAATTTAATGGCCAGGACGTCGGTATGTCTTCGGAATTACCGCCCATAGTCGGGAGTACCAAGGTGGGCAGCAAGATACCCGTCGAGGTAATCCGTGCCGGCAAGACCCGGGAACTGGATATTACCATTGAGGAACTACCTGAAAACCTCAGCGCCAATGCGGGCGAGCCCGGGGAGCAACCGGCCGCCAAGGCGAGTAATGCGCTGAATATTGTTGTCGCCGAGCCAAATACAGAGCAGCGCAGCCAGCTCCAGCTCGAGGACTACGGTATTGTGGTTGAATCGGTCAACGAAGGTTCGGCCAGCCGTGCCGGTATCCGCGAGGGTGATGTGATCCTGCTGATTGACAACAAGAAGATCATTGACAGCAAACAGTTCGAGCAACTGGTGGGTGAGCTGCCAACAAACAAATCCATTCCAATCCTGATCCAGCGCCAGGGCAATCCGACGTTCCTCGCCTTCAGGCTGGATTAATGCAGACAGCTGTCGAGCTGTTCCTTTATACACGGGCGGTATGCCCGCTGTGTGATGGTTTCAGGGACAGTCTCGACGCCCGGGGTCTGGCTTACCATACGATTGATGTCGATACTGATCCCGAGCTGAAACACCGATATGGTGCCCGTCTGCCCGTGCTGGTTGGCGGAGACATCGAAATCTGTGAGGGCCATTATAACGATCTGGCCGTCGACAGATACCTGCTGGGCAGGTAGCACTTCTGTATAAAACAGTTATATTCGGGCGATAAATCAGCTAGAATCGCGCTCGTTGCCAGACACACTGAGCAAATACTGTTTTACACCTAATATCGACGCCCATACTGGAATACAAGTAGTCTATCCAATTGAATAACATGGATTTAATCAGGAATTTCTCGATCATTGCGCACATTGATCACGGGAAGTCCACGCTTGCGGATCGGTTTATCCAGTTATGCGGCGGTCTCAGCGAGCGCGAAATGTCCGAGCAGGTGCTCGATTCGATGGACATCGAAAAAGAGCGCGGTATCACCATCAAGGCGCAGAGCGTCACCCTGAATTTCAAATCGGTCGATGGCAATACCTACAAGCTGAATCTGATTGATACGCCCGGACATGTGGACTTCAGCTACGAGGTTTCACGTTCGTTGAGTGCCTGTGAAGGTGCCTTGCTGGTAGTGGATGCGGCACAGGGTGTGGAGGCGCAGAGCGTCGCCAACTGTTTCACTGCACTGGATAACAATCTCGAAGTCCTGCCGGTCATCAACAAAATAGATTTGCCTGCGGCCGATCCGGATCGTGTGGTTCAGGAGATCGAGGAAATCATCGGCCTGGAGGCGCATGACGCCCTCCGGGTCAGTGCGAAGACCGGTCAGGGTGTACCCGATCTGCTGGAAGAGATCATCAAGCGCATACCTTGTCCCCGGGGAAAGATAGACGATTCCCTGCGTGCGCTCATTATCGACTCCTGGTTCGACAACTATCTCGGTGTGGTCTCGCTGGTCAGGGTTGTGGACGGGCATATCAAGGTCGGTGAGAAGATCCAGATCATGTCGACCGGTATCAGCTACCAGATTGATGAGGTCGGTGTATTCAAACCGAAGCGAACGCCAACGAAGTTGCTGGAGGCGGGCGAAGTCGGGTACGTGGTTGCGGGTATAAAGGACATCCACGGTGCGCCGGTAGGTGACACCATCACTTCTCATGTACGCCCGTCGACCATCGCGCTGCCTGGTTTCCAGAAGATCAAACCACGCGTGTTCGCCGGCCTGTTCCCAGTCGATTCCAGTGAATATGAAGAATTGCGCGAGGCACTCGGCAAGCTCAGCCTCAATGACGCCGCTTTGCATTATGAACCCGAGACTTCGCAGGCGCTTGGCTTTGGCTATCGCTGCGGTTTTCTGGGCATGTTACATATGGAGATCATCCAGGAGCGGCTTGAGCGTGAATACGGCCTGAACCTGATTACGACGGCACCGACGGTGATCTATGAAGTAATGAATACCGCCGGTGAAGTGTTTTATGTGGACAACCCGTCGAAGCTGCCAGTGGTCGACAAGATCCGCGAGACACGCGAACCGATTATCCTGGCAGACATCCTCGTCCCGCAGGAGTACCTTGGCAATATCATCGCACTGTGTATCGAAAAACGCGGTGTACAGAAAAAGATGCTGTATGTCGGCAAGCAGATTTCACTGACATTCGAGATGCCGATGAGTGAGGTGGTGCTCGATTTCTTTGACCGCTTGAAGTCAGCCAGCCGCGGATATGCCTCGTTTGATTATCACTTTACCCATTATCAGTCGGCTGCACTGGTCAAACTGGATATCATGATCAACAACGAGCGTGTGGATGCCTTGTCCTGTATCGTCCACCGTGACCTCGCCGAACGGCGTGGTCGCGAACTGGCATCAAAGATGAAGGAGTTTATCCCGCGCCAGATGTATGAAGTTGCCATCCAGGCGGCCATCGGCACAAAGATCATCGCACGTGAGACGGTCAAGGCCTTGCGCAAGAATGTAACCGCCAAATGCTATGGTGGTGATATCTCCCGCAAACGCAAGCTACTGGAAAAACAGAAGGCCGGAAAAAAACGGATGAAGCAGTTTGGGTCTATTGAAATTCCACAAACCGCCTTTATGGCGATTTTACATGTAGGTAAGGACGGATGAACTTCGACTTTTCTGCCTGGCTGGTACTGTTTACCTTCATCAGCGGTATCATCCTGATCTATGACGCCTGGGCCCTGGCCCCGGAGCAACGTCGGCTGCAGGCGGCTGTAGACAGCGGTGCCACCCCAAAGCCGGAACCGCTATTTGTCGAATATGCCCGTTCTTTTTTCCCGGTATTTCTCATCGTTCTCGTGCTGCGTTCGTTTATCGTCGAGCCGTTCCGCATCCCCTCAGCATCAATGATGCCGACGCTGCTGATCGGTGACTTTATCCTGGTTAACAAATATGACTACGGTATTCGTTTACCGGTGATAAACAAGCTGGTCATCGGAAACAACACCCCGCAGCGCGGCGACGTCGTGGTGTTCCGCTATCCGGAAGATCCGTCTATTCCGTTTATCAAACGTGTCGTCGGCGTGCCGGGCGATCATGTGCAGTACCGAAATAAAACAATATATATCAATGGTATAGAGCAAGTTCAAACGTCAAACGGTCCCTACAAGGCGGTGGGTGCCGGCATGACGGCCGAAGGTGACCTGTGGTTCACAGAGAAATTTGACGATAATACACATGATATCCTGATTTCTGCTCTGGGCCCTGCCAGCAGTGGCTTTGAGACAACAGTACCCGAAGGACAGTATTTTGTGCTGGGTGATAACCGTGATAACAGTCGCGACTCACGTTACTGGGGTTTTGTGCCCGATGAAAATCTGGTGGGTCGGGCGTTTTATATCTGGATGAACTGGGACACGAAAAACGGTGGCATAGGCTGGAGCCGTATGGGTACCATACTCGAATAATCTACATGCAATTTTTATTGTAAGGGGTCGCAAATGAAACATTCAATGAAGCAACAGACCGGATTAACCTTTATCGGTTTATGTTTTATCCTGTCCTTTATCGCCATCGTGGTCGTCTTTGTACTGCGGTTGTTCCCACTCTATAATGAAAAATTCCAGATTGAAGCGGCGATGAACACGGTGGTGTCCCAACCGGAATCAGCCAAGCGCAGTATTGCGGAAACCCGCAGTGCATTTATGCGGGCGCTGGCGGTGACAAATATTAATCGCTTCAATAACAAGAACATCAAGGATCATGTGAACATCATCAAGCCGGCGAAGTCAGGTGAGCCGCCGATGCTGCATGTGCAGTATGAGGCTACCAACAAGCTGTTTGCAGACATCCAGTTATTGCTCAGTTTCGACAAGCAGCTAGCGCTGGCAGGCAGCACTGGCGAATAATCCGTCGGGACCGCGACGTTGTTGACAGGTCTGGCCGGGTATACGTTCAGCAATACAGATCTGCTCGAACAGGCCTTAACCCACAGGAGTGCAGGTCGGGTCAATAATGAACGGCTGGAGTTTCTGGGTGACTCCATCCTCGGTTTCGTTATAACCGAGCAGTTGTATCGTACCTTCCCTGAGGCCCCTGAGGGTGTTCTGACCCGCTTGCGGGCAAATCTGGTCAAGCGGGAAACATTGGCCATACTGGCACGCGGGCTGGATCTCGGTTCACTGGTGCGGCTTGGTCCCGGTGAACGCAAAAGCGGTGGCTGGCGCCGTGACTCCATCCTCGCCAATACACTTGAATCGATAATCGGCGGAATATATCTCGACACCGGTTATGAGGCGTGCAGCGGTTTTATCCTCACGTTGTACCATGATCTGCTGAATGAACAGAACATGGAAAATACCACCAAGGACGCAAAGACCGGCCTGCAGGAGTGGTTGCAGTCTCGAAAATTACCCTTACCCGTGTATCAGGTGATTGCTGAGCAGGGGGAGGCACACCAGAGAACCTTTACCGTGAACTGTGAGGTGGCCGATCTTGGTTTCCAGGTCAGTGCGAACGGTCACAGCAAACGTATCGCGGAGCAGGCCGCTGCCGGAATGATTTTGAAAAAGATAGAAGACAAGCATTTATGACGGAAGAATTCATGATCGGCACTGCCGGTTTCCGTTGTGGATATATCACGCTGCTGGGCAGACCCAATGCAGGCAAGTCCACCCTGTTAAATCGTCTACTCGACCAGAAAATAAGTATCACCTCGCGCAAGCCGCAGACCACGCGCTGGCAATTACTTGGCATCAAGTCCGGTGAGGGCTTTCAGGCAATCTATATAGACACACCCGGAATCCAGTCCGACTACGACAGTCCGGTCCATCGTCACATGACCCGCGAGGCCGTCAACAGCCTGGAGTTTGTTAACGTAGTTATCTTCATGATCGAGGCGATGAGGTGGTCTGAGGCGGATGCACGTGTGTTTGAATTGGTACGCACCTCCGGGTTGCCGGTTATCCTCGTCATCAACAAGATAGACAAGGTCCGTAACCGCGGTGAGTTATTGCCGTTTATCCAGAAGATAGCGGCGCTGACGGGAAACCGCTTTGAGGTCGTCCCGATATCTGCAAAAACCGGCGACAATATCGCCGAGCTGGAAAAGACCGTGCTGTCACTGTTACCGGAGGGTCCGCCTGCCTATGAGGAGGACCAGGTGACCAACCGCAACCAGCGCTTTTTTGCGGCCGAGTTTATCCGTGAAAAACTGATCCAGCGCCTCGGTGACGAGCTGCCATACCGGGTCGCAGTCACGATAGAGGACTTTACCGAAGACCCCGGTCTGATCTCAATCAAGGGCGTCATCTGGGTTGAGAGCAACAGCCAGAAAAATATCATCATCGGGAAAAACGGTGATGTCATGAAGGCGGTTGGCGAGGCAGCGCGTAAGGACATGGAAGAATTGTTCCAGAAGAAGGTATTTTTGCGGAACTGGGTCAAGGTCAGAAAGAACTGGACCATGGATGCGGAGTCGTTGACACAATTGGGTTATACCAGCGACCCGGTCTGACAGGATCGAGCCGGATGAAGGTCGATTTACATCCTTGTTTCGTCCTGCATCAGCGGGCGTTTCGTGAAACCAGTGTGATTCTCGATGTGTTCTCCTCCGGCCATGGCCGCGTCAGTGTGGTAGCGCGCGGCGCCAAACGTGGCAGGAACAGTCAGTCCATCCTGTTACAGCCGGGGCGCAAACTGAATCTTGCCTGGGCGATACGATCGGAGATGGGCACGCTGGTGACGGTTGAGTCGGCTGGTCTTGCGGGCATGCTGGTTGGATCCAGACTGTTTTGCTGTTTCTACATGAATGAACTGCTCATCCGTATGCTGCACAAACACGAGTCCCATCCTGAATTGTTTCACAAGTATGAAGATGCCCTGATACAATTGCAGGGCAATACAGCAGAAGATCGGGTATTGCGGATTTTCGAGAAACACCTGTTAAAGACGCTGGGTTACGGTCTCATACTTGATCACGACATCACCAGCGGCCGAGCGGTTGAACCGGACGCAGCCTATTATTATCTGATCGATTCCGGGCCGCAGCTGGACAAACCGCAGGATGCCCATATCCGGATCACAGGACGCACCTTGCTCGGACTGGATAGCGAGCAGGACTGGGACGAGCAGATTGCATGTGAGGCCAAACAGTTGTTCCGGGCCATACTGGACGCCTATACCGGTGATCGTCCGCTGGCAAGCCGCGCGTTATACAGGTCCTATCTGCAGAACAGCGCAAACAATGAATAACAAGGAATATAAAAAAACATGAATCCGGTATTACTGGGTGTAAACATAGATCACATCGCCACACTGCGACAGTTACGGTTCACGCCGTATCCCGACCTGCTGAAGGCGGCTGGACTCGCCATTACCGCTGGCGCAGATTCGATTACCGTGCACCTGCGTGAAGACCGGCGACATATCCAGGATCAGGACGTGATCCGCTTGCGTGAGCAGATCAGTGTGCCAATGAATCTGGAAATGGCGGTAACCGATGCAATATTGCAGTTTGCCGAACATATTCGCCCACAATACTGCTGTTTCGTCCCGGAACGCCGTGAGGAACTGACCACCGAGGGTGGTCTTGATGTGGCTGCTAATCTGGTAAAGGTGACTCAGGCATGCCGTCGGGCAGAGCAGGCCGGTATAATCGCCTCGTTATTTATTGATCCTGAGGCCCGCCAGATAGAAGCGGCCGTGGCGGCCGGTGCCCGCGTCGTTGAACTTCATACCGGAAATTACGCCGACGCCGCGAACGGAGCAGAGCAGGGCGATCAGCTCCTTCGGATCAGTCGCGCCGTTACGCTCGGTATTTCTGCTGGTTTGCAGGTCAATGCCGGGCATGGGTTGAATTATGACAATGTACATGCGATTGCCGCCTTGCCGGACATTCATGAACTGAATATCGGTCATGCGATAGTCGCGCAGGCAGTGCTGACCGGACTGACCGGGGCTGTGCAGGAGATGAAACGCATACTCACCCGCGCAAGGCAATAACATGCCCGCGCATCCACTATCCAAAATTATTCTTGGCAGGCAGATTTAAATGACATACAGGGAAGACTATTCCAGCCGGCGTACCTTTGCGATCATCTCGCACCCGGACGCGGGTAAAACGACTGTGACCGAACAGATGCTGGTACTCGGCGGTGCCATCCAGCTGGCCGGTACCGTGAAATCACGCAAGGCCAGTCGATATGCCACCTCTGACTGGATGGAGATCGAGAAACAGCGTGGAATTTCGATTACCAGTTCGGTCATGCAGTTTATTTACCACGACAAGGTCATTAATCTGCTGGACACACCCGGCCATGCCGACTTCTCGGAAGATACCTATCGCACACTGACGGCGGTGGACTCGGCACTGATGGTCATTGACGTGGCCAAGGGGGTCGAGGAACGTACCATCAAGCTGATGGACGTGTGTCGGCTGCGCGATACCCCGATCCTGACGTTTATCAACAAGCTGGATCGTGAGGGTAAATCGCCGGTGGATCTGCTCGATGAAATTGAACGCGAATTGAAGATCAGCTGTGCCCCGGTGACCTGGCCGGTAGGCATGGGTAGCCGCTTGCAGGGTGTTTATCATCTGGTGAATGATACGGTGCGTCTGTATTCAAAAAAGAACCCGGACATCCATCTGAAGCTGGTCAAAGGCCTCGATAATGAGGCCTTGAGTGGATATGAACAGTATATTGATGAGTTACGTCAGGAGATCGAACTGATCAAGGGCGCGTGTCCCGAGTTTAGCGCAGAGAAATTTCTGGCGGGTACGCAGACCCCGATATTTTTTGGCAGTGCGCTGAATAATTTCGGCGTGGTGGAGTTTCTGGATTATCTGGTGCGTTATTCACCCGCGCCGATGCCGAGAAAGGCGCTCGAGCGGACCATAGAGGCGGATGAGGATAACTTCACCGGCTTTGTGTTCAAGATCCAGGCGAATATGGATCCGGCACACCGCGACAGGGTTGCCTTCCTGCGTATCTGCTCCGGGGCGTACTGTAGCGGAATGAAGATGCATCATGTCCGGCTGAAGCGCGATATGACCATCAGTAACGCGCTGACATTTATGGCGGGCAGTCGTGAACATACCGATATGGCCCTGCCAGGAGATATCATCGGTCTGCATAATCATGGCACCATCCAGGTCGGTGATTCCTTCACCCAGGGCGAGAAGCTGACCTTCACCGGCATACCGTATTTTGCCCCCGAATTGTTCCGGCGGGTGCAGTTGCGTGACCCGTTGAAATCCAAGTCCTTGCAGAAAGGCCTGAACGAACTGGGTGAGGAGGGTGCCACCCAGGTATTCCGTCCACTCGACTCTAACGACCTGATCGTGGGCGCTGTAGGTATACTGCAGTTTGATGTGGTTGCCTGGCGGCTGAAAGAAGAATACAGCGTTGATTGCAGTTATGAAAACGTTCGCGTGGTCAGTGCGCGCTGGATCAAATGTGATGATGCTGTGCACCTGCGGGAGTTCCGCAGCAAATGCTCGGAGAATCTGGCGGAGGACGGTGCGGGCTATCTGACCTATCTTGCGCCCTCAATGGTCAATCTGAATCTGACGATGGAACGCTGGCCGAAGATTGCGTTCCTCGGAACACGGGAACACTAACAGATGAAGTGCCGGGGATAATCCGCCGCAGCGGACTATCCCCGGGTTGGTTTACGAGATGGACTGGTCGCTGTCGCCGGCAGGTTCGTGACGGACCGGGGCATCCTCGCTACTCAATCGCCGGTCGGACATGTTCTACCACCTCGGTCGGGGCAGGACGCGGCGCGACGGGTTCAACAGGTCGTTCCTGTACAGGACGTCGGACTTCCTCAACCACTGGCGCGGCCTGGACTGTCTCTACGCGGGGAGGTGCCTGTGAAACTACGACAGCTACCGGTTCACTGTACTGCTGACGTTCTACTGCCTGCTGCACGGGTGCGCTCGTCTCAACGTTATGGCTGATCGGTGCCGATGCCTGTGCTGGTGAACTGTGTGCCGGCTGATGGTCTTCCCTGGGAACGGCTGCCTGATCTGTTGCGGTAGTGGCCGCATTGTTTGCCTGGGCATTATCACCACGCTCAGGTCGAGGACCGCGCTCCTGGTCCGGTCGACGATTACGCTGACCGCCCTGTGGTCGGGGGCCACCCTGTTGCTGGTTATTCCGGCGATTGCGATTACCACTTTCCGGACGACTACCCTCCGGTTTGGCACCTTCAGGAGGGTTAGCCTCTGCCTGATTGCCTTCAGGTCGATTCGCATCCTGTTTATTGCCGTCCTGTGGACCGCGTTTTTGCTGTTGTCCTTTTTGCTGTTGTGGACGGCCACCGGCATTGCCTTCATTATTCCGTGGTGGTCGCGGCTGGTTGCGATCACCGCCACCGGGCTTGCGGCGACGATTATTACCCTGACCCTGTGACTGGCCGGATCTGTTCTGTGATGGCCTGGCCTCCGGTGTAGCCGGTTTTACAGCGGCCGGGGTTTCCGCTGCTGGTTTCAATAATTTACCGAAAATTCGGCTGAGGAAGCCCATACCCGGGATCGCCTCTGCCGGTTTTTCTGCCACAGCCACAGGTGGGGCAGGACGGTCATGTGCCACATGCTGTACGGCCGGTGCCTCGCGTGGCGGGGCCGGGCTCTGGGCAAAGGCGGTGATGCTGTCCGGGGATTTCTCCTCATTCAACTCGTAGCTAGGCTTCTTGTTCGCATTAAACTCGGCATCTGACAAGCGTACTCGCTGTACATCAAAATGCGGTGTTTGCATGTCCGGGTTCGCCACAATAATGATCTGCACATCCAGACGTTGTTCGATGTCCATAATCGTCTTGCGCTTTTCATTCAGCAGGAAGGTAGCGGTTTGTACCGGCAGTCGGGCAACAACCTTGCCGGTCATATCCTTGATGGCTTCTTCCTCGATAATACGCAGGATGGAAAGGGCGAGCGATTCCACATTACGTATTGTGCCACTGCCGCTGCAGCGCGGGCATGTCAGGTGGGTCGATTCACCGAGCGAGGGACGCAGGCGCTGTCTGGACATTTCCAGCAGGCCAAAGCGGGAGATACGTCCCACCTGCACCCTGGCGCGGTCGATCTTCAAGGCCTCTTTCAGACGCTCTTCAACATCACGCTGGTTACGGTTACTCATCATGTCGATAAAGTCGATCACGATCAGACCACCCAGATCGCGCAGTCTTAATTGTCTCGCGATTTCATCGGCGGCTTCGAGATTCGTATTGGCGGCCGTTTCCTCGATGTCGACACCGGCGGTTGAGCGCGCAGAGTTGATATCAATCGAGATCAGCGCCTCGGTATGGTCGATGCTGAGTGATCCACCGGAGGGTAATTTAACCTCGCGGGAATACGCACTCTCGATCTGGCCTTCGATCTGGTAACGGTTAAACAGCGGGTCGACTTCCTTGTACTGCTTCAGCTTGAACAGGTTTTGCGGCATCACCTGGGTCATGAATTCGACCGCGCGGGCATGCACATCCTTATCGTCGACCCAAATCTCGGCGATGTCTTTACGCAGGTAATCGCGGATGGCGCGAATGACCACATCACTTTCCTGGTAAATCAGGAACGGTGCAGGTCGGTCTTTAGAGGATTTATCAATGGCGTCCCATAGGCTGAGCAGGTAGTTCAGGTCCCATTGCAGCTCTTCTGTGCTCTTGCCAACACCGGCCGTGCGCAGGATAAAGCCCATACCTTCAGGCACCTCAAGCGAACTCATCGCCTCGCGGGCCTCGGCCCGGTCATTGCCCTCGATCTGACGGGATACCCCACCGGCACGCGGATTGTTCGGCATCAGTACCAGATATCGACCAGCCAGACTGATAAACGAGGTAAGTGCCGCACCCTTGTTGCCACGCTCTTCCTTTTCGACCTGGACGATGAATTCCTGGCCGACCTTAAGCCTCTCCTTGACGTTTACGCGACCCTTGCTCTCTTCTGCACCTTCCTCGACCAGTGGAAAGGCAATCTCCTTGAAGGAGAGAAACCCGTGGCGTTCAGACCCGTAATCAACAAAGGCTGCTTCCAGACTTTGTTCGACCCGGACGACCCGGCACTTATAGATATTTGACTTCTTTTGTTCCCGTTTGGTCGATTCGATATCCAGATCGTACAACCGCTGCCCATCAACGAGGGCAACTCGCAACTCTTCCGGTTGAGTTGCGTTAATCAACATTCTCTTCATTATTTATGTCCTTTGTATATGCGTATAGCTAATGTTCCAACAGAAGCCAGTCAGGTCATGACAGCAATTGACTTGTGGCCTTGCCGTAGCAACGCATGTAATTCTATTACCGGTTAACCCGGTGCCCGGATTCCGCTACCATAACAACCTGTACGGAATCCATAATTTTGTTTTATAACAGCCAACTTCGGGATGCTCTCTGGGCGAAGGGACGAAAAGGCGGGTAAGTAAACTTGTTGTTTCCCCCGATCCGTATTAGTTTGCCTGCTCCAGGCCAGCAGAAGAGCACATTTTATACAGTTACCGAACAATCCGACCCAAGATCCTACTTGTTCCGGAGACGCTAATATATCAATGTTGTTATACTGCATCAATGGAAACTCGATCAGACCCACCTCTAAACCCCGTCAAACGCCACCCGGTACGTCACATTAAAGTCAGCGAGGAGCAGTCCGGCCGTCGTATCGACAACTTTCTTACCAGTGAGCTTGGTGACATCCCGAAGTCGCGAATCTACCAGATGCTCAGGCGTGGCGAGGTCAGGGTCGACGGCAAACGCATCAAACAGGGCTACCGCCTGCAGCAGGGGGAGGAGGTGCGTATCCCACCGGTCTCCATTGATGAGCAGGCCAGCCCGGTATTAACCCCTCGCGACTATCTGCTCGACATGATCCGCCATACGGTCATTCATGAGGATGCCAATCTGCTGGTATTGAATAAGCCGTCCGGCCTGGTCGTCCATAGTGGCAGCGGTCGGAGCTTTGGCGTCATCGAACTGCTCCGGATCCTGCGCCCGGATCAGGCGACCAGTCTGCAACTGGTTCACCGTCTGGATCGGGAGACCTCCGGTGTGTTGCTGATCAGCAAGAATCTGCGCTATCTGACTGCCCTGCAGCAGTGTTTCAAGACCGGGACGATCAGCAAGCGTTATATCGCACTTTTAAAGGGCAAGCTGTCACAGGCGGTGGTTGATGTGGACCAGCCGCTGGAACGCAGTATCCGGAAGTCAGGTGAACGGCTGACCGGCATCAGCCCGGAAGGTAAGGCCGCCTCCACCGAGTTTCGGCCGGTACGCATTATTAAGGATACCACGCTGGTTGATGTGCTGATCCGCACCGGCCGTACCCACCAGATCCGGGTCCATTCCGCCTCGATCGGCCATCCAGTGGCCGGTGATGACAAATATGGCGAGCGAGAGTTTAACCGCAAGATCAGCCGTGCCGGTCTGAAACACCTGTTCCTTCACGCCGCCTCGGTCCGGTTGCCAGCGATAGAAGGCAATAAACCGCTGCAAATCAAGGCGCCGTTGCCGGCGGAGCTTGAAGACTTTGTCCGTCTTTACGAACGTACTGCAAATTGATGGCCCGTTATAATCTGCTGGTATTTGACTGGGATGGTACGGTCGCAGATTCGGTACACCATATCGTGACCGCCATGGAGGCCGCCATCGATGCTGTGCAGTTGCCAGTCCGGACCCCGGAACAGATCCGGGCGATTATCGGGTTGGGCATGTATGAGGCCGCGCGTGCACTGTATCCTGACGTTGAAGAGAAGTTATGCCGGGAGATGGTCACGCATTACGGCCAGAATTACCTGCTTGCCACCCAGGGTAATACCGTATTATTCCCGGGCGTGCGCGATACTCTGGCGCAGTTGCGTGAGTCCGGTTATCTGCTGGCGGTGGCGACCGGCAAGAGCCGACGCGGACTGGAGCGGGTCTTCACCGAGACCGGTATTAAAGACTATTTCCATACCAGCCGCTGTGCCGATGAAACTATTTCCAAACCACATCCACAAATGTTGCTGGAAATCATGCAGGCACTGGATGTGGAACCATGGCGGTCGCTGATGATAGGGGACAGTCATCATGATTTGCAGATGGCGATAAATGCCAGCGTCGGTTCGATAGCCGTCAGTTACGGGGCACAGCCATTGCATACACTGCTTGAATACAAGCCATTGACCAAACTGGACCACATGGATGAACTGCCGGTGTGGCTGAATAACCAAACAGACGAGGAAGAATAACCATGACAGACCATGATGATGCAACCACGAAACCCTCAGCCACTTCCTTTGAACAGTCGCTCTCTTCCGAGATTGCACGGGAGTTTCTGAAGGAACAGAAATGCGCCCGGCGCTGGGGCATCTTTTTCAGGTTTCTGATGGCACTGTATGTATTCGGATTTTTTGCTATTTACCTGTCCGGACAGACGGGTTTCGGTAAATCCGGAATCGGCGGTGACAAACATACGGCCCTGATCGAGGTCAGCGGCGAGATCGGAGCCGGGTCCGATGCCAGTGCAGACAATATCATTTCCGGCCTCCGCGCCGCGTTCAAGGACCATAATACGGCAGGCGTCATCCTGCGTATCAACAGTCCGGGGGGCAGTCCCGTCCAGTCCGGCTATATTAATGACGAAATCTTCCGCCTGCGCACCGAGTATCCCGATATTCCTGTATATGCGGTTATCAGTGATATCTGCGCATCCGGGGGTTACTACATCGCCAGCGCGACCGAGAAGATCTACGCGGACAAGGCCAGTCTGGTTGGTTCTATAGGCGTGATCATGGCCGGTTTCGGGTTTGTTGACACGATATCGAAGCTGGGTATAGAGCGTCGGGTCAGGCATGCGGGCGAGAACAAGGCGTTTATGGACCCGTTTGCCCCGCTGAAAGAGGATGAGCTCGCCCATGTCGACAATATGCTGAATGACATCTATGAGCAGTTCAAGGCCGTGGTCAGAAAGGGTCGGGGCGACCGGTTGAAAGAGGACGCGAACATCTTCAGTGGCCTTATCTGGACCGGCGAGAAAGCGCTCGAACTCGGCCTGGTCGATGAACTTGGCAGCTCTAGTTATGTGGCACGCGAGGTGATCGGGGCCGAGGATATCGTCAATTTCAGCTATAAGCCGGACTATCTGGACCGCTTTGCCCGCGGACTCGGTGCCAGCGCCAGTCAGCTGATACTTGAAAATTTAAATATCAATATAAAATAGATAGTTAAGATATAGAGTTAATGTAGCTTCAAGGAAGCTGGAAGCCTTCCTGGCGTAACATTTCCGCCAGCCGGATCAGCGGCAGGCCTATCAAGGCGGTCGGGTCCTCACCCTGCATGCGGCGCATCAGGGCGATACCCAGTTGTTCGGACTTGAAGCTGCCGGCGCAGTTGTAGGGTTCATCCCGATCCAGATAGCGTTCAATCTCGGAATCGTCGAAATCACGAAATTCGACCTCGTAACGGACGAGCTCAGTCTGGCGGTTCTGTGTGGCGACGTTCAGCAGGCACAGACCGGTCAGGAAGAAGACCGAATTGCCGCGCATCGATTGCAATTGTTTTAGCGCATTTGCCCGGGTGCCCGGTTTGCCGAGCACGGTATCGCCAAGGACTGCCACCTGATCCGAACCGATAATCAGCGCATCCGACCAGGATTTTGCCACTGCCTCGGCCTTCAGGCAGGCGAGTCGGATGACCAGTTGTTCCTGGCTTTCACCGGGAATTGGGCTTTCGTCCACCTCCGGACTGGTTGTTTCGAAAGGAATACACAGGCGTTCCAGCAGTGTCTTGCGGTACGGTGAGGACGAGGCGAGCACGATTTTCGGCGATTCAGACATACATTCATCATCGCAAGCTGTAATTTACTGTCAAGTCAATAGTTTAAATACAGTCGAACTCTTTGACAGCCAATACGTGTATAGCTAAACTTCACCGCCTGATGTGTCCTGACCTGCCTTTAATAATAGAACCTGCGAAACTTACGGATTCTGGTGAACGTTTGTCTGGCCAGTTGCAGTTTACGCAACTGGACCGAATCAGTGATTTAATCCTGAATCGGGACGGCTCGGTCTGTTTTGACCTGGCCTTTAACAAGGATGACATGGGCATCGTTACAATTACCGGTGAATTATCCACCGATTTGACAGTGATATGTCAGCGTTGTCTGAATGAGATGCCGCTAAAACTGCAAAGTCCGATCCTGGTGGGCGTAATTGATGACCAGCAGCAGATAGATATGTTGCCGGAGATGCTGGAGCTGGTTGTGGCCGATGAGCACAGGATTCCGCTAATCCGGCTGATAGAAGAGGAGTTGTTACTGGCGATGCCTTTTGCGCCGGTACATGATCGTTCCGCTTGCCCGGCAGCGGAGCTGGTCAGTGAGCTTACGGTAAAGAAACAGAATACGTTTGCTGTTTTAAAGAGTTTAAAGACGGGTAAACCATAATTTTCAGGAGAGATTAACGCCATGGCAGTACAAAAGTCCAAAAAATCAGTTTCCAGAAGAGGGATGCGCCGTGCGCATGATGCACTGACCTCGCCTGAACTGTCCGTTGAACCAACCACCGGTGGGATACACAGACGTCACCATGTGAGCAAGGACGGTTATTATCGTGGCCGCAAGGTAATCGAGAATAAGGAAGAGACGGAATAAGCCGCAGGCACGTTTGATTTTTCCATTCGATGAAGATGCCTGCCAGCAGGTGTCAGCTTACGTACTCGTAACCTGTTCCCGGGCATACTGACCTTGGTTCACCGTATTGCAATAGATGCGATGGGCGGCGATTTCGGCCCGTCCGAGACGGTTCCTGCCGCCATACAGGTACTCGCCAGACACCCGAATCTGCACCTGACGCTGGTTGGTCAGCAGGATCGTCTGCAGGAGGAACTGCGCAAACTTGGCCAGTCCGAATCGGAGCGCCTGCAGATCCTGCATGCGCCCGAGGTGGTGGAGATGCACGAGTTGCCTTCAATCGCCTTGCGCAACAAAAAGCAGTCATCGATGCGTATCGCCATCGAGATGGTCAAGGAAGACAAGGCAGATGCCTGTGTCAGTGCCGGTAATACCGGTGCCTTGATGGCGATTTCGCGTTATGTACTGAAGATGTTACCGGGCATAGACCGCCCGGCCATCTGTTCGATTATGCCCGGTGTTGAGGGGCATACCCATCTGCTGGATCTCGGCGCAAATATCAATACGAGTTCGGAGCAATTGTTCCAGTTTGCGGTTATGGGTTCGGAGTTGACCAGCGCAGTTGAGAACATCGAAAACCCCACTGTGGGCCTGTTGAATGTCGGCTCCGAGGAGAACAAGGGGGATGACAGGATCAAACAGGCGGCGATATTGCTGACGAATAGTCATCTGAATTATATTGGTTTCGTCGAAGGCACGGATATCTTTACCGGCAAGGTCGATGTGATCGTGACCGACGGTTTTACCGGCAATGTGGCGCTGAAGGCCAGTGAAGGCGTTGCCAAACTGGTCGGATACCATGTGAAAAAAGAATTTTCTGGCTCGCTGTACGGCAAGTTGTCCGCGCTGCTGACGATCCCGATACTGCGTAAGATCCAGAACAAGATAGATCCCCGCGGTTATAATGGTGCCAGTCTGCTGGGCCTGCGTGGTATCGTAGTGAAAAGTCATGGCGGCGCTGATCGCATTTCGTTTGCGACCGCGATTGAAGAGGCCATCAAGGAAGTGGACATGGATGTAATTGAGCGGATTTCGGCACGACTGGAAAAACTCCACCTGAACGGGAATGTTGTATTGTGATCTATTCCAGAATCACCGGCACCGGTTCCTACCTGCCCGAGCGCATTATGTTGAATGCCGAGCTGGAGCAACTGGTCGATACGTCTGATGAATGGATACAGGAACGTACCGGTATCCGCGAACGCCATATCGCGAGGCCCGACGAGACCACCTGTGATATGGCCGTCGAGGCGACAAAAAGGGCGCTTGCAGAGGCAAACCTCGACAAGAACCAGATCGATTTGATTGTATTTGCCACCTCCACCCCCGACCAGATTTTCCCGAGCAATGCCTGTCTGTTACAACGGGCGCTGCAAATCAATAATGCCTGCCCCGCGTTTGATGTGCAGGCCGTGTGTTCCGGTTTTGTGTATGCACTGACCGTGGCAGACAAATTCATAAAGTCAGGCAGTGCAAAAAATGTACTGGTTATCGGTGCAGATTGCCTGTCACGTATCATAGACTGGACTGATCGCAGCACCTGCGTTCTGTTTGGTGACGGTGCGGGCGCGGTTATTCTGCAGGCATCGACCGAGCCGGGTGTCCATGCAACGCTGTTACACGCCAACGGTGCCTATGCGAACATGCTTGAAGTCCCGAATGGCGTGTCCCGGACCGGTGATGACAAATTTATCCGTATGCAGGGCAGTGATGTATTCAAGTTTGCCGTCAATGCGATGGATCTGATCGTCGAAGACATCCTGAACGGCACCGGTATGACCAAGGCCGATATTGACTGGCTGGTGCCGCATCAGGCAAATGCGCGTATTATCGCCGCGACTGCCAAAAAGCTGATGTTATCGATGGACAAGGTGATCCTGACCGTCCCATTGCATGGCAATACCTCGGCCGCTTCAATACCGCTGGCACTCGATACCGGTGTGCGTGATGGCCGGATCAAGCCGGGACAACTATTATTATTTGAAGCGATCGGTGGCGGTTTTGCCTGGGGCGCCGCGCTGGTTCGTTATTAATCGAGACGAAGGAATTATTTGTGCAACCAGGATCCAGTCATTTCGCGTTCATTTTTCCAGGGCAGGGCTCGCAGTCTGTCGGCATGTTGCAGGATTTTGCTGCCGCTTACCCGATTGTCGCCTACACCTTTGCCGAGGCGTCTTCGGCACTAGGCTATGACCTGTGGTCGGTCACTCAGAATGGCCCGGAATCCGAACTGAATCGCACCGAAGTGACCCAACCGGCCCTGCTCAGCGCGGCGGTGGCTATCTGGCGTATCTGGTTGCAGGCAGGCGGACGCAAACCGGACTATCTGGCCGGGCACAGCCTAGGCGAATATATGGCGCTCGTGTGTGCCGGTGTGATACCGTTTAGTGAGGTTGTGTTGCTAGTTCGTGACCGCGGTCGTTACATGCAGGACGCCGTCCCGGCAGGCACGGGTGGTATGGCCGCGATACTGGGCCTCGACAGCGCCTCCATTGAAAAACTGTGTGCAGAGGCGGCGGGCGCCGAGGTGGTTTCTGCCGTAAATTACAATTCTCCCGAGCAGACGGTGATCGCGGGTGATGTGGCAGCCGTCAACCGTGCGGTAGAGTTATGTAAGGCGGCCGGGGCGAAACGCGCGATCGTGTTGCCGGTCAGCGTACCGTCGCATTGCGCCCTGATGAAACCGGCTGCCGCCCGACTCGAACAGCGCTTGCAGCAGATGACATTTGCCAGCCCCGAGATACCGGTACTGCATAATGTCGATACAGAGATCAGCAGCAGTGCCGAGGCGATCAAGGCCGCCCTGGTCAGCCAGTTGCACCAACCCGTGCGCTGGGTGGACACCATAAACCGTCTTGCGGCCTTGCAGTGCGGGACAGTGATTGAGAGTGGTCCGGGCAAGGTCCTGACCGGCTTCACAAAACGGATCAACCGTGATCTGGTGGCACTGGCCATCAGCGATAAATCAACGCTGGAACAGACCATAAAAGAGATACAGCCATGAACATAAATCTTGAAAACCAGGTGGCACTCGTCACTGGTGCCAGTCGCGGTATCGGCAGTGCGATTGCGAAAACACTGGGGCAGTGCGGCGCGACCGTGATCGGTACGGCCACATCGGAATCCGGTGCCCGAAACATCGTACAGATGTACAAGGAGAACAATATCAAGGGCTCGGCAGGTGTGCTAGATGTGTCGAAGGCTGAATCAATCGAGGTGTTTTTCAGCAGCCTTGCCGCGCAGAATCTGACGCCGACCATCCTGGTCAATAACGCCGGTATGACCCGTGATAACCTGATGCTGCGGATGAAGGACGAGGAATGGCTTGATGTGATCGATACGAACCTGAACTCCGTGTTCAGGGTGACCCGGGTGTGCCTGAAGGGCATGATCAAGGCCCGTTATGGCAGGATCATCAATATCACCTCGGTCGTTGCGCTATCAGGTAATCCAGGCCAGGTGAATTATTCTGCGGCAAAGGCTGGTATGATAGGCTTTACCAAATCGCTGGCACGGGAAGTCGGCAGTCGCGGGATCACCGTGAACGCTGTTGCTCCCGGTTTTATTGTGACCGACATGACCAGCGAGTTGTCGGAAGAACACCAGACCATGATGAGCAAGCAGACCGCACTGGGTCGTTTTGGGCAGGCCGTGGAGATAGCCGAAACGGTGGCCTTCCTCGCATCAGGCTCGGCCGGCTATATCACGGGGGAGACAATTAATGTAAATGGCGGCCTGTACATGGCTTAAAAAGCTGCCCTGGAATCGAGAATATAAAATTAACTGGTTGTTTTATATAAAAATTAATAATCAATGATTTATCCAACTTGCAACTTATTTTCAAATCACTAAACTTACACCCGCACCTAGGTGCCTATTCCGTATAGGGAGGAATGAACCATCATGAGTAGTGTTGAAGAACGAGTAAAAAAAATAGTAGTCGAGCAGTTAGGCGTGAAGGAAGAAGAGGTAACTACGGAAGCCTCTTTCGTAGATGATCTGGGCGCCGATTCGCTGGACACCGTTGAACTGGTCATGGCTCTTGAAGAGGAGTTCAAGACCGAAATTCCGGATGAACAGGCCGAGAAGATAACGACTGTTCAGCAGGCAGTTGATTACATCAACGCCAATCTGGAATAAACCTCAGCATTAATCGAAGACAGGCCGCACGCAACTGCGGCCTTTTCTTTTTTAACTGACAGAATAATCAGGTTTTCGCCGTGCATAAACGCCGTGTGGTCGTGAGCGGACTGGGTGTGATTACCCCGCTGGGAAATAATGTTATTGATACCTGGAGTAATATCCTGGCCGGGAAGAGCGGTATCGGCCGTATTACCCATTTTGATACGACGGATTTTCCGGTCCAGATAGGTGGTTCCATCCGCGACTTTAATGTCGAGGATTACATCCCGAAAAAGGATGTCAAAAAGATGGACCCGTTCATCCATTACGGCATGGCAGCCGGTATCCAGGCATTTGAGGACTCCGGTCTCGTTGTGAATGAAGAGAACGCCCATCGGATCGGTGTGGCAATCGGTTCCGGTATCGGCGGACTGCCCGGCATAGAGAAGGGCACGCTGATCCTGCAAGAAGGTGGCCCGCGCAAGATCTCGCCGTTCTACGTGCCGAGTAATATTATCAATATGATCTCGGGCAACCTGTCGATCCGTATCGGAGCGAAGGGACCCAACTTTGCCATCGTCACCGCTTGCACGACCGGTACGCATAATATCGGTGATGCTGCGCGTCTGATCGAATACGGTGATGCCGATGTGATGGTCGCCGGGGGTGCCGAGATGGCGACCTCGCCGACGGGCCTTGCCGGTTTTGCGAATGCCAGGGCATTATCCACCCGTAACGATGAGCCCGAGCGTGCCAGCCGACCCTGGGACCGTGACCGTGATGGTTTTGTGCTCAGCGACGGTGCCGGTGTGATGGTACTGGAAGAGCTCGAACATGCGAAGCAACGTGGTGCTCATATCTACGGTGAGTTGATCGGCTACGGCATGAGCGGAGACGCCTACCACATGACCGCCCCGTCGGAAGACGGCTCCGGTGCCACCCACAGTATGCTGAACGCACTGCGTAATGCACACATAGACAAATCCACCATCGATTACATCAATGCACACGGCACATCAACCCCGGCAGGCGATGTGGTCGAGAACAACGCCGTCAAATGCGTGTTTGGCGACGATGCGAAAAAGGTGGCGATTAGCTCGACCAAGTCGATGACCGGCCATCTGCTCGGCGCGGCCGGCGGTATCGAAGCGGTATTTTGCCTGCTGGCGATACGCGACCAGGTCGCCCCGCCCACCATCAATCTCGACAATCCGGATCCGGCCTGTGATCTGGACTACGTCCCTCACCATGCACGACAGATGAAGATAGATATCGCTCTGTCTAACTCGTTCGGGTTCGGCGGGACGAATGGGACGTTGATATTCAGCAAGCTGCGCTAGTTTCTCCGTCTTGCTGGAACAGGATCGTTTAATGCTGCCATGCTTCCGGCCTCAATGATTATTCGGGAGATATACTGAATGAGTAAACAAACCCAGGACGGTTGGCAACAGTTTCACCTTGATGAAATAGTGAAAAAAGTGGAAGGCAATGATCCACGGTGTCATGAATTCCTGCATGTACGTTCAATGAGCATGGCCTTCTACCGCCTGCCCAAGGGTGCAAAAGTCATGCAATCCCCGCATCTTGAAGATGAGATATACCTCGTCGTTGAAAGCAAGGCTACGCTTATGGTCAATGGCAAGGAGCAGGAAGCAGGAAGCAAGCAAAGGCGCCATCCTTTTCGTCGCCGCCAACACACCACATACGTTTTTTGATATCAAGGAAGATTTGACCGTGCTCGCGTCTTTTGGATCGCAATTATAAACAGGCGAGCCTAATCACGCAGGGCAGCGAGCCTGCCCCCGCAAAGAGTCTATATATACAATCCTCTATGAAGGTCATCTGCAAACACGACATCAGGGGCTTTCGGAGTAATGCAGTCCGGACTTATTCCAGGTGGACAGCCCTCGCTTGTTTTTATCCGCTATAATCCAGCCATTACTAACTAGCAATCTCCAGTGCATTTGCCGGGGCTGATATGAATAGTCTAATAATTGTATTATGAGCAGAAACCTGAAGGCGTTTTTCTCGGCGTTTATTGTATCGGTGTCGCTGTGTTTCTATTGGTTGTATACGGACATGCAAGCCGAACTGAACCGGCCAATGAATGTTGATGAGCCAGTCCGTATGACGATCAATCAGGGTATGAGTTTTTCCAGCATCGCCTCGATGCTGGTGCAGCAGGGCTGGATCAATCATTCCTATTACCTCACGCTGGATGCGCGATGGTATAAAAAGGCGCGTCTGATCAAGGCGGGTGAATATGAGATAGCGCCGGGCACAACGCAGTTGCAACTGCTCGACCAGTTGATCGCGGGCAGGGTAGTGCAATATACGTTGACGATACCGGAAGGGTTGACGTTCCGGGACATTGTCGGTCTGGTCATGGCGCATCCGGCGCTGATACATACGTTGCAGGATAACGATCCTGCCGTCATTGCAAAACAGATGGATTATTTGAAGACCAGTCCGGAAGGGCAGTTTTATCCGGATACCTATCATTTCCCGCGCGGGACGACGGATATCGATTTTTTCCGCCGCGCGTTTGATTTGATGCAGCAGGTACTGGCCGAGGAGTGGGAGCAGCGTCAGATCGGGCTGCCGTACACTATCGCTTATGAAGCACTGATCATGGCCTCGATCATCGAGAAGGAAACGGCCGAGCCGTCCGAGCGTGACCGCATTGCTGGGGTGTTCGTTCGCCGCTTGCAACAGGGGATGAAGCTGCAGACCGATCCGACCGTTATCTATGCGATGGGCAGCGCGTATAATGGTAATATCCGCAAACAGGATCTGTATCTGGACTCGCCGTTTAATACCTATGTGTATTCCGGCTTGCCACCGACGCCCATCGCCGCGCCGGGCCGGGACGCGATCCGTGCTGCCTTGCAGCCGGCTGCCGGTGAGCAGATCTATTTCGTTGCCAAAGGAGACGGTACACACCAGTTCTCGGCGACGCTGAAAGAACATAACCGCGCGGTCAGGCTATACCAGCTCTCGCGGGCCAATACACAGGAAACACCATGACAGCGGGCAAGTTTATTACACTGGAAGGAATCGAGGGCGTGGGCAAGACGACCCATCTCGCGTTTATCGCCGACCGTTTGCAGCAACAGGGGCACACGGTCATCCTCACCCGTGAGCCGGGCGGTACCCGGGCGGGTGAAGCGATACGGGAGATCCTGTTGCATGGCAAGGACATGCAGATCGATTCGATGGCAGAATTGCTGCTGATGTTCGCCGCCCGAGCACAGCATTTACAGGAAGTCGTCCGGCCGGCACTGGCGAAGGGTCAGTATATATTGTGTGATCGTTTCACCGATGCGACCTATGCTTATCAGGGCGGTGGTCGTGGCCTGTCGATGGCGGAAATCGGCGTGCTGGAGACGCTGGTACAACAGCAGCTGCAACCGAACGTTACGTTATTGTTTGATGCCTCAGTACAGACCGGCCTGTCGCGGGCAAAAAAGCGCGGTGAGGCCGATCGGTTTGAGGCCGAGACAGTCAGTTTTTTTGAACGGGTACGGCAGACCTATCTGGATCGCGCCCGCGAGCAGCCACAGCGGTTCCGGATCATTGATGCGGAACAGACGCTGGTTGCTGTGGAGCAGCAGATAGCGGGAATCCTGGAGACTTTGCGTTGAGCCAGCCGGTCTATCCCTGGCAACACAGGCAGTGGTCGCGGCTGGCCGAGGCGTTTGAACGTGGCCGACTGCCCCATGCGCTGTTACTGGCGGGCCCAATGGGTCTGGGGCTCGAGCAGTTTGCCAGTAATCTCGCGGCCAAATGGTTGTGTGCTGCACCGATTGATGGTTATGCCTGTGGGCTGTGCCGTTCCTGTCAGTTGTTTGACTCGGGCAACCATCCGGATATCAGCCGGATAGAGCCGGAAGAGGCTGGCAAGCAAATCAAGGTCGACGCCATTCGTGAGTTGATCCATTTCATACAATTGAGCAGCCAGTATGCCCGTGGCAAGATTGCGATTATTGACCCGGCCGAGGCGATGAACCGCAGCTCTGCCAATTCATTGTTAAAGATACTGGAAGAGCCACCGGCCGGATCAGTGTTCCTGTTAATCTCCCATCAACCGGCGCTGTTGCCAGTCACGGTGCGCAGCCGTTGCCAGCGCCTGGATTTTGCCCCGGTGTATGATGAGGCCGCTGTCGACTGGCTGGAGTCGCGGACCGGCATGGCGCGCACGGTCGCGGCCGATACGCTGTTATTGTCACGGGGTCGTCCGCTGGAGGCGATAGCAATGACGGAGAACAATACCATCCAGCAGCAACAGCAATTGCTGGCAGAACTGGCCCGGCTTGATTACGCGAATACCGATGTCAGTGCACTCGCCCACCGTTGGCAGGATCTCGGTGCGGGCAATGTGTTTGCCTGGTTAAGGGCGTTTCTGGCGACAATGACTCGACTGAAGCTTGTAGGTGTGGCCCCGGCCGATGGCAGCTCGCCATTGAACCGGGATTTGCAACGGTTGGCAAATCGATTAGACTTGCGGGCATTGCTCGGCGGTTATGATCTGGCCATACAGAACTACCGTTACATCACCGGGCCATATAATCTGAATCAGACAGGTCTGCTTGAGCAATTTATTGTATATTGGCAGTCTATCAATGGTAACAACGGAGGTAGAAAGGCGTGAGTGCAGTCGGCGGACGTGACCCCAGGCAGGGCATCCTGTCACTGACCATACGCGACAAGAGTGCGCTGTATGCCTCTTACATGCCGTTTATCAAGAACGGCGGCCTGTTTATCCCTACGGCCAAGCCGTACAAACTCGGCGATGAGGTGTTTATGTTGCTGAAGCTGATGGACAGCAAGGAAAAACTGCCGGCCGCTGGCCGTGTCGTCCGGATAACCCCGAAGGGCGCACAAAGCAACAAGACTGCCGGCATCGCCGTACAGTTTAGCGAACTGGACAAGGGTGCGAGCAAGATCGAGAACCAGCTGGCCGATGCGCTGTCGTCTGACCGCCCGACCCAGACGATCTGAGTCACACCATACCGTTTTAGTCGCCCCCGGCAGGTATTACCGGGTTCTTATCAGGATTTATCCGCATGAGCACACCTGTTTCCCTCGTTGATTCCCATTGCCATATCCCGATGATCGAGATGGAGGGCGGTGCGTCTGCGATCATTGAGGCCGCGAGGCAACAGGGCATCGAAAAGATGCTGTGTGTCTCGATAGACATGGACTCCTATCCGGCCTTGCTCGAACTTGCCGGACAACATGACTGTATCTCCGCCTCGGTCGGGGTCCACCCGAACACGGCGATGGCCGAAGAAATCACGGTCGATCAGTTGATCCACCATGGGAGCGATCCCCGGGTGGTGGCCATTGGTGAGACCGGCCTCGATTATTTTCGCAGCGAGGGGGATTTGGACTGGCAGCGCGAGCGCTTCCGTCGTCATATCCAGGCGGCCCGATCGGTGGGTAAGCCGCTGATTATCCATTGCCGTGAGGCGAAGGAGGACGTGCTGCGCATCCTGAAAGAAGAACGGGCAGACGAGGTCGGCGGGGTCATGCATTGTTTTGTCGAAGACATGGATACTGCGCTGCGCTCGATAGACCTGAACTTTGCCATCTCGTTTTCCGGTATCGTCACCTTTAAAAGTGCAACCGCCTTGCAACAGGTGGCACGGCAGTTACCGGAGTCCAGCCTGCTAATAGAGACCGACTCGCCGTATCTGGCCCCGGTCCCTTATCGGGGCAAACAGAACCAGCCGGCCTATGTGCGTCATGTCGCCGAATATCTGGCACAGTTACGGGAGACCACCCTGGGGCATATCGCGGCAGTCACCACCACAAACTACTACAATCTGTTTAAAAATTAATATAATATTTAAACATATATATTTAATATCTCAATTGCTTTATCAAGCTTTTGTAAGCTGGTATAAAAGTTCGGTGAAAAGCGGATGGCCCCGACGCGGTAAGCACAAATCACTCTGTTATCCATCAATTTTCGCTGTATTTTGCTGTTGCCGCGCCCGTTGACTGTAAAGCTGACGAT
>CAMBTO010000006.1 GCA_945870865.1 Klebsiella pneumoniae | reverse complement strand
GCCTGCGCGGTCATACTGAGGGCCAGCAACACCATGATCCCGAGCCCACCCTTTATCATATTGTTCGTCTTCATTTTCTCGTCCCTCAATCCCGTTATTCCTGCAGTTTGACCACAGTCTTCACCACCGGCTCGCCGTCCGGACCCCGGGTGATATGTACCCACACATTCTTCTCCGGTGCCGACAATATCGACGACGCGCTCGATAACACAAACGGATAGTTCGGCACAATCTCCGAAATATCAGACTTGTTGATCGCCACGTCAGCCAGCTTCGGTGCACTCATCAACGTTGACACATCCGCCGGTGAGGCAAACCCGAGTTCCGGATTGTGTACCAGCGAGATATTGATCCACTCCTCCGGCGTCGGCTCTGCATTCGCCAGCAACAACTCCATCGCTTTCGCCACCTTCGCCATCGTCTCGTCTGTGTTCGCGCCGACATCCATGCTGAGGGCAAACCCCTCCGGTGTACTGCGCAACTTGTACTTCTCCCGCGCTATGTTCAACGCGGCACCCTGTGGATGCACATGACTCTCCACAATGCCCGGGATCATCATCTTGCCCAGCAGGTCGACCACCTTCGTCTCAGGCCCTGCATACTTCAGCATCTCTTCATTCGTGCCGAGCCCGATAATCTTCTCATCGCGTACCGCCATCGCCTGGGCGATCGTCCCCGGATTCGCGTTCATCGCATGATCATCCAGTGTGACGATCGTTGAATTGATATACACCGCGTCGGCATATTGTATGACCGCCGCTGGTAACGTCGATATGTCCTGCGTCCAACCCGGCAACGACAGCAACATCATGATTGAACCGAACACTGACATCAAAATACCCTGTCTCATCTCGCTCTCTCCAGTGCACTATGGGTGATTGGTAAATATCCCCCGCCTAAGCGTGGGTATGGAAGGGATGACAGTCGTTGGTCGGCGTATAAATATTCCGATTGATATGACACAACATTGTCCCCCCATCAGGAAAAATTGCTGCACAAGTGTGTGGCTGCTATCTGGTGTTGTCAACTGCTTTTAGAATGTTGCATAACTGATTGCAAACCCGGCGTTGAAGACACCTGTCATCACTAACGGTCTTCCCCCGTACCATGCAGATACTGGTGCAAGCCGTCCTGGATATTACTGACGAACAACTGTTCAAGTGGCATCTGTCGGGTAGTCAGTCCCTGCTCATGCAGATGCCGGGTCAGCGCCTGCAAAGTCGGCAAGCTACCTTGTATGGAATAATCCCAGTAGTGCTCACCCATCAACTGACGCGTCTTCTCCAACTCGTCTATCAACCATGGTAATGAAACTCCGAGTGCATCGGTGTTATACAGCCGGGAGAAACACAGCTGTCTCGCCCGAACCAGTGCCTTGTACAGACTGATAGCCAGCCAGGGATATGCCTGATACAGGTCGGTGCGTATGACCACGGTATGCATGATCGGAAAAATGCCGGTGCGTTGATAATAGTCCGTTTCCACCTGCCGAAAATCCGGGAACAGCCTGCGTATCTGGCTGCCCGGCTGGTTCAATGTGCGCGGCAACATGACCGAGATCAGTGCATCCAGCTCACCGCGCTCCAGCAGCGTCTCCGGGGCATCCTGTCCCGCAGACCTTACCGATACATTTTTTGGTAATTCGATTTGTTGCACAGCTTTACCGACAGTCCATGACAGGTCTTCGGGCCTAATCTGGTAATCATCCTGTAACAGGCCTCTCACCCAGACAGCGGCGGTCATCTGATAGTCTCCCACGCCGATGCGTTTGCCTTTCAGATCGGTGGGCACGCTGATACCGGCGTCGGCATTGATATAAATTGCAGAATGTCGAAAAATGCGTGAGGTAAAAACCGGTAGTGCGATAAAACGTTCGTCCCCTCTCGAACGCAAGATGGTGTAGGACGATAGCGACATCTCGGCCACGTCAAATTCGGCGTTGTTCAACATGCGCCAGAAGGTCTCGCCCGGGACCATCGGCAGATAATTCAGATCAACTCCTTCCGCTTGCACCGTACCATCAATCAACGCCCGCGTGCGGTCGTAGTTTCCACAGGCCATCGTCAGTTTTAGTCTGGACATTGATAAATATTCTTTAATTTCAGGTGATAAAAGGAATCCGTTTTCAGTCGCGGATATCCTGCAGGAACCAGTCTGTCGGTATAGTGCGCCCCGACTGTCTGGCGAGGGCGGCCTCATAAACCAGACCACCGACCGCAGCGAATTGCAGCCCCTGGTTACCTACATTGATATACACGGTAATCTGATCTGCGCTGGTCCTGCCCGGGCTACGCCCGGAGGCGATATCGTTGAAATCAGGGAAATCACGGCGGAACAAGGTCTGTGGACGGGGTTCCGGTAATCTCATCATCTGTTCAGACGTTCCAGCAATATAAGCCAGCGGACTGTGACCGACGCCCGACCTGACCCGTGGCCCGGCATCTGCCTTCGCAATTTCGGCCCCACCGATGCCCTGGCGCACGACTATATCGGCCGCCCTGAATATATCCTCGGTCAGTTCAAATGGACCCAGGTTGGTAATATGCATGCCCGGCTGCAGCCACTCCGCCTTGATCGTGGGGACCATGCTGCTGGTACAGGTAGCGAGAATATCGACATCCGCTGCCGCCTCTTCGGCGCTGGCAACGGCGCGCACCACAATTCCAAACTGTTCCGACATCTCCGCTGCAAAGGCCTCGCGGTTGATCGGGTTCGGACTGTAGACCTTCACCTCACGGATATCGCGCACCTGACAAAATGCATCCAGATAGGTCCTTGCCATTCCACCGGAGCCGAGAATTCCCACCCGGGTTGCATTCTGTCTGGCCAGATATTTGACACCAATCCCGGCGCCTCCTCCGACACGCATATGCTGCAGATAGCCGTCGTTCAGTATCGCCAACGGCTCACCATTCAGACTGGAAAACAGCATGATCAGGCCACAAAACGTACCGGGTGTTACACAGTATTTATCTTCACGTAACTGACCGCTGTGGGCATCAGGCGTCCAGGTAATCACGTCCGATTTCATCCGGATCGCAAAATAGGGTCCGGGCACACTGGTGGCACCTTCCATCGTCCCCCAGCGCCAGTAACCGTCATCCCGTTCACACGGTACATACATGTCTATGCGCGGGCGGTGTGCCGAGTGCCCGTCCTCCAGACCCAGAAAGGCCTGTTCCTGTACCCGGATACAATCCGGCATCGTCAGTTCCGACTGTACATCATCGTTATTCAGAAACAACATGGACAGTCTCCCGCAGTGGGTGCGGCCAGTCAGGAATGCAGCTACCTCAGTGTGTCATACCTGATATCCCTGCCCGGCACGGTATTAACGGATATATTTCTCGGTAAGGACATGTTTTACCTCCAGCACACGTTCCGGACTGAGGCCGCTGAATATACCCTGGACCAGCTGCTCCTGGTCCTCGGCGGACATGTAGTTAATCGGTCGTTGATGTTCGGTCGCCATCGCAATAAACGTCGGGTCGGTCAGTATCTCGCCCAGCAGCTGGCGCAGGTAGGCAACACGATCAGCGGGCACATCGCCATGAGTGACAAACGTGCGTCCTACCTCGGTGATACTGGAACGGAAGTCTATCCACCACTGGCCTTCCTCATTCAGCTGTGCCACTTCGAAAATGGTAGGTACATCGGGGAAAAATGTAGTCTCGCGTTGGCGGCTCAATGTCACTATCGGTACCACACTCTGGCTCTCGGCCGTACCGACGTAGTTGATCGCCGAACTGTTGCTGACGACGATACCGTCTGCCTCACCGCGGACAACCGCCAGGGCAACCTCACTGCTGCCGGCATAGCCCATAACGATGCCCATTTTCTCCGGGCTCAGCCCCAACGCATGCGCCATCGCCGATTCTGCATCCGAGATATTATCGGTCAGACCGGTTGCTCCCCAGATAGCACCCTGCGTCTGGATAGTGTTCAGCACCTCGGCAAAGGTACGCTCGGGGTTGGTCATGCTCCACAATACAATCGGTGTATCTATCTGTGCACGACCCAGCCAGTTCAACTTTGTGATATCAAAGCGCGTACCCGGTCGGCCGGTCAACTGCGCCAGCACGGCGGACTCACCACCGAGTAACATAATGCGGGTACCATCACCCTTTTCCTGCACCAGCCGATTCAGCGCGAGTAATCCACCACCACCGGGCTGATTTTCCACCACGACTGTACCGCCGGTGCGTGTGGCCATCTCGATGCCAATCATCCGCGCATATTCATCAAAGCCACCGCCGGGGTTATAACCGACGACAATGTGCAGCACTTCTGTCTGGTAGAAGGATTTTGCGTCTGGTCCGGTTGCAACCGTGTCCACTGCTGTGCCGAACGTTTCTGACCCGGACTCACCACTGCATGCGGCACCTATGAGCAGAGCTACGGCCAGTATTGCTCTTGATATCGCGGATATGGCGTTATTCGCTGTTACAAGCTTCACCATGTCACCCCCCCGTATGTATCACGTTAAATTATGCGATTTTGAACTGGTCCATTTTCGGTACCACATTGTTCTTCACCATTTCTTCCAGCCAGATATTGTGGATACGCGCGTCCTGATCCTCATATTCCATCTGATCGCCGCCTTCTTTCATGCTGAGAGATACCGCACCTTTCTCACCGGGTTTCAGACCGAGCAGTGACCGGCGTTTGTCTGTCGTCAGCGGATAACGCAGGCCACCGACACCGGTAGCCAGATAACGCGCCGGATTCTGGCTGGTATTGAAGTGCTGATGGAATTGTCTGTCTGCCGGGGGGAAGACCACGCCATGTTTCCAGTCGATACGCAGGAAGTCCTGCTCACCTTCAAACCAGAGTAATGAGTAGCCATGGCCGGTTACACACATAACGTGGTAGCCCGGACCGTGTCGGTGTCCTTTCTTGTACGTCCCTACCGGCATTTCCGATATGTGCGCATGCATGGTGCCGTCTGCAAGTACAAACATGATATTAGTACCACCTGCGCCACGATCACCCCATGACTTCAGTTCAATACCCGAGAGATCCGGTACAAAATTTGTTTCCCACATGTGGTTACCCGGTCGCACCGTGATCAGGTCGCCTTCGCCGGAGTAATACTTCTCCTTGCCACTACGCTCCATGAAGTCGAAGTTATTCTCGAATACAAACGCCTCATTGTGGAACGTATTCATGACCAGAGGCATATCGGTCGTACTGACCAGCAACACGCGATCCTTGCCACTGGCATTGAAATGTCTGTGCTTCGCATTCAGCGGGATCGCAAACAGGCTTTTTGGTGCCCATTCAAACGTATGTTTCTTGCCATCCGCAAATTCCACCTGGGTGCTCCCACGGCCTTCCAGCACATAGAATACGTCTTCGTACAGGTGCTTTTGCGGGATGGTTGAAGCGCCGGGGGCTATCTCGAACAGGAACATATTGCTGAAGTCACAACGGCCTTTCAGATGCACTGCCGCACCCTTGCAACCATAACGCGGCCAGTCAGACAAAGGCACGGTGAACAGGTCTACTCCGTAATCTTCAGTGACCGGAAGTCCTTCCTGCTTCACCCAGTCCATATAAAAATCCACGCCGTATCTTGGCAGCTTTTCCGGTTCAGTCATTGCTGGTCCTCCCATCGTCATCTGAATAAACTTTGATATCTAATATTAAATCATTATTCCGGATTATATGCCGAGAAATTGACAACTGCCAGTCCGGGAGCGTGTCTGGAACAACTATAGCCAGACCGCTGATGTAACTCGGAACCCTGAATTAGTTTTTCAGGAAAACAACAGGGATTTAATCACCACAGGGACTACCCCGGGCGGATCAATCAATTCGCCGACATCAACATAATCGAGTTCCTGCAACTGCACCCCATCAACCGAGATCAGGCTACCCGGCAGGCCAAGTTCGCGGCATAACAAGTGGCCAAGGCTGTTACCTATGTCACCGTCTATCATCAGCAATAATGGACCGTCGCGCCGTCCATCCGGTGCAACGGCTGCAACGATGCCCTGGCCCATCGCATTCAGTCGGGAAAACTCGGGGTCACCTTCCCAGGTAAAGGCAACGGCCATCTGTGATTCCGGCGGCAGGTCCATACGCAAAGCCGCTGCACGTATTTCTGTCGCGACCTGCCTCGCATCTATCGTACCGCTCAGGTCGAGGGCAACATGAACTACCGGGACATTGTGGACAGGCAGCGCCTTCTGATCGGACAGATATATGGTCTTACCGCTGACCTGTACCGTAAACTGTGATGCACCAATGACAGTGGCCCGGATACCATGACCGGGGTTATAGATCGGCATATCAACCTTCGCCGCAAGCTGCTGCTTCAATTCATCCGCTAGTTGGCCAGCAATATCCCCGTAATCCTTGTCTTCATTGTGCAGCAAAAATTCAGACACCCCACCGGAAAAGGTCAGTGCGCTCGGAACCACAGTACGAGGCAGGTCTTCAGTCAACTGCAGTGCCATGCCCAGACGATCAAGTGCGCCAACCCGAATAAAATCAACCGCCACACGGGCTAGCCGGCTGGCAATCTGCAAACGAACTGCCGGGTCCGCAAGTGTCGCCGGGTCGGTTTTCAGACCGAGTTCGTCGGCCACAAGTTTTGCCGAGTCATCCACACGTGTCCACTGGCCAGACTCATCCTGTGCCAGCAGTCGACCACCCACGGCAAACGCACACACACCGATGATCTTGCCGTGGTCAATTAACGCGAGCTTGGTAGTACCCCCACCGATGTCCACATGCAATAGACAGATCCCCCGCGCCTTCGACAAGGCCACTGCACCGGACCCATGCGCTGCCAGTGTGCATTCGAGTTTGTGTCCGGCAGTGGCGCAGACAAACTTGCCCGCCTCCTCGGCAAACAGATCCGCTATCTTGCGGGCGTTCTTGCGCTTTATAGCCTCTCCAGTCAGGATTACGGCGCCACTATCAATGTCACTGCGTTTGAATCCGGCCTGGTCATAGGCATCTGCTATAAAATGTTCCAGACGATGGGCATCAATAGTTCCATCGGCCAGAAACGGGGTGTGCATAATCGGTGAACTGAAGATGACCTCCCGTCCAGTCACTTCAAAACGGCTGGACAGCCCCTGCGAACGTCGCTGCAAAGTAATGCGGGCAAACAATAGATGTGAGGTGGAACTGCCTATATCAATACCGGCAGTGGTCAGCACAACGGTCTCCTGTCGCCAGATGGATTGGGCGACAGCCTGTCGGTCGGCCTCACTGGTGTGGGTATGGTCATGACCGAAATCATCATGCAACTGCATGCAATAGTTCTCCAGTAAATCAGGTTAAATCAATTTAACAGGGTTGGCGGGAACGCCGCTTAATTTCGCATCCACAGCGGTGCTATTGGCAGACTGGACACACCAAGCAGTTTATAGAATCCGATATAAACAAGTGCGAACACTATCACGGTGGCCGTCAAACGTTGCGCCCACGGCAGACGATGGTAACTTGTATAACTTAATGTAAACAACATCAGACCCGCTACCAATCCCAATAGATAGCTCAGTGGATAGACGCTGGCGACCCATAACAGGCGTTTGGGCAGACTGGTGCGCGGGTCATCACTTGCACCTATAGACTCGCCTTCCTCTGACAACGTGTCAACCGGTGCCACGGCAGCACGAAACATCAACCAGATGGCGCAGATGATTACCAGCGTACCCACCACCAGTGGGAACAGGATGACGCTGACTGCATAGTCCCAATGATACTTGCCGAGTAACAGAAATGTGCTGATAAACAGTAACAGTACGGCCGGTATAACCAGGTTTCCGATCCTGCCTTTAAGCATCACTTGCGTACCTCCTTCACCATTTCCGCGTTACCGTTCCTGCGCTCACCTATATAACGTATTAATGGCAGTAATCCACCAATCAGGATCAGTCCGACGATAACGAGCGAGATGGGACGCATGAAAAAAGTCGGGCCATAGGTACTTAACGAAATGACGAGGTAGTTTTCAAGCAACGGCGCCAGCACAAACCCGAGTAACAAGGGAGGACGGGCATAACCATATCGCTTCATTATCACACCCAATGCACCGAAGACAAACACGAACAACACATCTTCAAAATGGCTCTCGCTGGCATAGGCACCCAGCACAACCAGACTGACCAGTATTGGCATCAGCACATGTCCCGGTATCTGCGTAATCCTCGCCAGATGTTTTGCGAGCAGTATCAGCACCAATGCGCCAACAAAATTGGCGGCGATCAGCACAAATGCCAGACCATAGGCCATATCCATATGGTTTTTCAGAAATTCAGGTCCGGGTTGCAGACCCAGCATCAAAAACCCGCCAAGCAACAAAACCATCGCACTGCTGCCGGGTACGCCAAAGGCCAGCGTGGGGACGAGTGAACCCCCTTCCTTTGCATTATTCGCACCTTCAGGGCCGATGACTCCTTCTATTGACCCCTTGCCAAACAGGTGTTTACGTTTTGAAGTCTGCTTCGCAGTTCCATAGGTGATGAACGGTGCTGTTTCACTGCCCACACCAGGAACCATACCGATAAACACACCCATCAGTGATGAACGTACCAACACCGGCAGGCGTACAAAGTTGGCCATCACACCGAGCCAGACCTGTTTGAACGTCATTGTGATATTCGAGCCGTCCGGATTTTTTGCGGCGATACTGCGGCCTGACATCAATTCGATGATTTCCGGTATGGCGAACAATCCCAGCGCCAGCGGTATGATGCGAAAGCCGTCCAGCAGATAATCAAAATCCATCCAGAACCGCGGTATACCTGAAAGACTGTGGTATCCGAATGTTCCCATAAACAAACCCAGTCCAGCCGCAGCCAGACCTTTGATCGGCGAACTCCCTCCCATCAAAGCCAGATAACTCAGACCCAGCAAGGCGAGGAAAAAGGTTTCGGGGGAACCAAATGACATGACGACTGGCTGTATGATAGGCAACAGGACGATCAGGACCACAGCCCCGATCAGCCCACCCAGGGCAGACGAACCCAGCGCCGCACCCATCGCATAACCGGCCCTGCCGCGCCGTGCGAGTGTATATCCATCGATCACTGTTGCAGACGCCCCGACGGAAGGTGGAATACCCAGAAGTATCGCGGGTACCGCGCCACTGGTGGCAATCATGGCATGACAACTTAGCAGGAAAGCGAGACCCACTGCCGGTTCCATTCCATAAACCATTGGCAATACGATGGCCAGCGCAACCAGACCACCGATACCCGGCATCGTTCCGAATACCAGACCGAGCGGCACCGCCGCTGCCATTGCCAGCAACACCTTCATACTGGAAAAAATCAGTATGCCGTTCCACAGATCATCAAGCACGAACTCCCCCCCTTGATTTCGCAACCAGTTGTATCTTGCGACCCATGGACTGTCAGTCAGCTATTGACAGTTTTCAGGGCGCTGAACACTATTGACAGGCTCGCATTAAAAAAATACGAGCAATCAAACGATAATATCAACAAGCCTCATACAGGGCAAACTATGCCGGGATCAAGCAGTGGTTCATATCGAACAACCGACATAAAAAAAACGGGGCAGCTTGAGGGTGCCCCGTGAATACACAGATTGATTTCTAGTCATAGGTATAGCGGAAACTCAGGCCGTAGCTGGTATAGCTGCTCCTGTATACGACCGGAGATTGTATCGCCTCCACTAACAGATCAAACTCGGCATTGTAGGACGGTGAAGCCTCCAGCAGATTGCGGGCAAACGCGGTCAGCTTCCAGTTACCGTCCTGCGGGCCATAGGCTGCACTCAAGCCCAGGTCCTCATGCTGATTAAACTTCAGCACCTGACTGAAACCATTCGTGTCGGTGATATAACCATCAGAGGTATATCCCTTCGCATTCAGGCCCAGCTCATATCCGTTTGACAAGGGAATGACATAGTCAGCGTTCAACACAAATTTCCAGTCGGGCGTATTGGGCGCCTGCGTACCGGAACGATCTATCGAACCATTTGTTACCGAGGTATCACAACCGGATTCCGCCGGCTTGGCAAACTCCGCCTCGGTACAGGCGGCGCCCTGATAGTCCAGCATGACACCGTCCATAATGGCACCGGAAAAATTCAGTGTCAGTTGCTCCGTCGGTATCCAGTCAAAGGTAATTTCCGTTCCGCGTACCCGCTGGGCACCGGCATTCTGGAAATCCAGCAGGTTGTTGTCGACGTTTGGCGTGGCCGCCGCCAGCTGCAGGTCCTTGATCTTGTTCGAGAACAGCGACACGGTATACCGCGCATTGCCATCGAACAAATCACCTTTGATACCGACCTCATAGTTGATGCCATATTCCGGCCCGAAGCTGTATTCCGCCAGTGTTGGTGGCAAGGTCGCCTGCCCGGTATTAAAACCGGCGGCCTTGAATGACTCGGCGTATTTTGCATACATCGACATCGAATCACTGGGACGATAGCGCAGCACGATCTGCGGATTCAGTTCGGTCTGGTCGGCCTCTCCCAGATACGGGCCTGGTATTTCAGCCTTTGTCAGCGTCGCCAGTCTGGTCATGCCAATCGGACTGGTTCCGTTGTACAGTGCAAATTGTGCCCCTACCGGGGTACCATTGTCGGGTCCTCGCCGCTGGTTCCAGGGGAACACAAACCCGTCAAACATGATCCACTGCGCGCCCCAGCTCTGGATAAAGGTTGATTTCGAGGAGTTGCTGTAACGCGCACCGACATCGATCGAGGCCTTATTGTCATAGAAATTCCAGGTGATGTTACCGAATGCGCTCTTCCACTTCGCATCTTCCCAGCCTTCATTGTAACGGCGACCGGTGCGGTTGTTCGGGCGGATGGAGTCCGAGTAGAAGTCATAATCGACATCCTGGTAATACGCACCGACCATCCACTCCAGCGTACCACCAGTCGGTGAAGTTGCACGTATTTCCTGACTGAACGACCACTGGTCCTCGGCACGGTTCTGGAAGTTTGCGATGAACGGGGTGCCGCGATTATCACGCATGTATTCACGATAATAATAGTCATACCCGGTCAGCGAGGTCAGTTCGACACCGTCAAGGAAGCCGTCACCACCCAGCGTATAACTGAGGTTCAGATAGGTGTTCCATGGGTTGATGTTCTCGTGTGGCTCAAAGTCGTACGGGTCATTGGTCTGACGAAAACCGTCCGTACCGCTGATTGGACGAATCATTCCCTGAAGTCCATTGATATTCAATAATATTGTACTACCGGCCTCCGCAATCTGCTTCGGGAAAGGTGTCGTCGGTACCGGTAACGCACCGGACACCAGGATACCGTCATTACTTTCGTAACAGGCGCCTAACGGATCGTGTTCCACGTTCCAGCCTACACCGTACGGGGGATCCAGTAGTACATATTGCGGTTCATGCAGCGAGTTCAACGCGGTACCCAGCACCGGTGGATTGTCCACCACACAGATGTGTTTGCCTTCTGCACCTTTCTTCTGATCAGACGACTCCAGTTTCCAGGTCGCCTTGAAGTTCTCGGTCGGTGCATATTGCAGGATGACACGCCCGCCGTAATTCTTGTACGAGGGGAATTTGTCATTGGTGACGATATCTTCAAGATACCCGTCCGATCGCTCGAACGAACCGGCAACACGGATACCCCAGGCATCATTAATCGGACCGCCTGCTCCGAACTCCACCTTCTGCGAATCAAAATTGCTGATTTCTGAATTCAGGTTGGCCTCCCATTCCGGGGTGGGTTTGCGGGTGGTCAGGTTAAACGCGCCGGCAATGGCATTCTGGCCAAAATAGACCGGCTGTGGTCCTTTCAATACCTCGACGGTCTGTACATCCAGGAACGCCAGCTTGATCTGGGAGGTACGACCATAATGTATACCGTCAACAAACGTCGGACTGGATTGTTCAATCGTCAACGCATCGGCACTGGCAGCACCGAGTCCACGTATGGTGATACTGTTACGTAATATGTCCGGCTCGACGGTAACGGTAGGTGAATAAACTGCCAGCTCCTGCATATCGCGATAACCCTGACGGGAGATCTCCAGACCACTATAGGTCTCGATGGAAATGGGAACTTCCTGCAGCGACTGCTCGCGGCGCTGCGCGGTTACGATGATTTCTTCAAGACCTTGCGCATGTAGTGTTATCGGCGCAGAAAACGGTAATACCAGAACTGTCAGACCCATTATGGTCGACGCATGATGCTTGATAGCCATTACTTATATCCCCCCTCAAGAGTAAAACAATTTACAAGCTAAACCCCGGTTACATCTTCCCTAAAAATTACTTCTACAAATCACCCGACTATCAACATAGCCGAATACAAGTACGCATGTTCTGTTCATAATATAAAACAAATTCAGCTTTTAGCAACGTGCTTTTGCAAAAATCAGACAGTGGTGGCCCGAACGACGCAATATCCGTTTCAACACAGATTATACATCCCGCGTACGCAGATCTTTCGCCACTGAAAACTTCTGATACTCGGTCAGATCCGACCCCAGCCCCCATGTGCGTGTCTTCACATCAAGCATATAGGGTCGGCCTTCCGCCGGAGTGCGCAACACCCCGCTTGATTGCATCACGAAACTTTACACTGTCGCTGACTACCTCACCCTTACTGTAATAGAAGGCCGGAAGTCCTGTCTGGAAGTGGGACATGCAACAACTCTGTGATCTGATAAGATTATCCGGCCACACTGGCTGTCGCGGATATACCGGGGCAGTTTAACGCACACCAGCAATCCGAACTTATGGAGACCCGTATGAACAAACAGCAAGCCTCTCCGGTAAAGCCTCATTTTATTGAACAGGACGGCATTACGCGCTTGCATCTGTCGCTGGCGGTGAATGATAACGACCACCTGCGTGATTTAACCCGCGGCGTGGTTCGAGCGGACGGGATCATACTGACGCCGCAGATCCTGCAAATCGAGGAGATATTCTACCGTTTCACCAATAACCTCGAGTGGGACGTGTCGGAGATGTCCTTCGCCAAATATATTGCGCTGACGGCCGCCGGTAATGCGCCGATGGTTGCGATCCCCGTGTTCCCTTCGCGCGTATTTCGACACTCCGCATTTTATGTCCGCCAGCAAAGTGGCATTACCGATGCACAACAGCTGGAGGGCAAAACGGTCGGTATACCGGAATGGGCTCAGACGGCCGGTGTTTATGTCAGGGGTATGCTGTCACAGTATTACGGTATTGATCTGAAAACCATTAAATGGATTCAGGCCGGGGTCAACCAGCCCGGCCGCAAGGAAAAGGTAAAACTGAACCTTCCCGACGGCATCAACTACAGCACGCGACCAGACCAGAGCCTGAACGATATGCTGGTGACTGGCGAGATTGATGTGGCCATCACCGCGCGTCCTCCATTGGCCTTTCATTCCGGTGAGCCGGGCGTGGTCCGTATGTTTGCCGACTCACGTGAGGAAGAACGCAAGTTTTACCATCAAACCGGCGTGTTCCCGATCATGCATGTGATTGCCATGCGCCGCGATACCTTTGAAGCGAACCGCTGGATAGCGATGAGTCTGTTCAAGGCATTTGAAGAATCTAAAAACCGCAGTCTGGAACGACTGAAAGACATTACCGCCTCCGGTATACCTTTGCCCTGGCAGACTGGTTTTGTGGAAGAAGTCATTTCTGCGTTTGGTGAGGACTTCTGGCCATATGGTATTGAACACAATCGCGCAACGCTGGAGGCCTTCTGCCGTTATGCGTACGAACAGGGTGTTGCCAGTCGCCACCTGGCTGTAGAGGAGCTGTTTCCAAAGGAAGTTCACGCCAGTTTTCGGGTATAATTATCCCGCAGACATGTATGCACTTCGGGGCTGAATCTGGATAACTGCTCTGTAAATCCTGCAAGATCAGCCGTCTGGTTATAATCGTTCAAGACACGCTGTGAATACATCCATGTACGCTCGAGCGCCGCATCCATGCGGCTAACGGTCTTTCACAATTATAACCAGACGGCTGATTCCAAACTGTGTTGGAATCTGAAACAGATTTCTATATCAGTCCCGCATCAGACAGCACCTTGTCCAGCCGTTTTTCCAGTTCCGGCGTGGCCGGTACCATCGGCAGGCGGTGGGAGTTGTCCGGGATAATACCCATCCGCTTCATCATGTATTTGATCGCTATCGGGTTGGTATCAAAAAACACCGACTTGTTCAGTTCAAACAGGTCGTAGTGAATCTTTTTTGCACCGGCCAGATCATTTTCAAATACCCGCTCACACATCTGTGCAACCGGCCCGGGCATCAGGTTACTGACCGCATTCATCAGGCCGCAGGCGCCGACCGCCATCATCGGGAAGCTCAGTTCTTCAAGGCCGACAAAGATCCGAAAATTATCACCAAACTCTTTCAACAGATCAGAACAGAATCCGAGGTCATTGACCGCATGTTTGATACCTATCATGTTCGGTGACTTGTCACGGATGCTGGCAACCGTCTCCAGCGTGACACTGATCGCTGTGCGTCCGGGGATATGGTAAATCATGACCGGCAGATCCGTGCGACTACAGACTTCGTTGTAATAGGCAACCAGTCCACGCTGCGGCGGACGGATGTAATACGGAGTGACCACCAGCAGTGCATCCGCGCCGGCCTTGCTCGCATATTCGGTCAGTACCAGCGTGTCGGCCAGACTCTGCGAACCGGTCGCGGCCACGACCGGCACACGTTTTTTTACCACCTCAATGGCAATATCAACCAGCCGGTTGCGTTCTTCCAGTGTTAGCGTGCTTGGTTCCGCCGTGGTGCCATTGACCAGTACGCCATGAGAACCCTGTATCACCTGTCTTTCGATCAGTACCGCATACGCATCGTAATCAACCTCATTGCCACGGAACGGCGTGATTACTGGCGGGATGGAACCCCTGATATTATCAATATTCATGTTTTACTCCGATCGGTTGGTCGAAAATCCGGTTTGTTGTCCGAGGATGACGGCTGGCTGGTTCATCGCCTCCTGCCACAACAGGCTTTCCATAATGATATTCAACGGCTGGTCCTGCACGGTCAACTCATACACCGGTTCATCGTACGAGGCGTGATTATGGACCGCCCAACCCGGCGCAGACAACATCAGGTCACCCGCCTTCCATTCATAACGTTTCTTCTCCACGACGGAATAACCACTGCCCTGGAAATAATAATTGATAGCGGCGGAGACATGCCGGTGCGGGCGGTCGATGATCTTCGGCGGACGGATGGTCATCGTCGCAAAGAAACTGGGCGTCGTCCCGTTGGTACGTCCGGTCATCGGATTAAACAGCAGATACAAGCGCCGACCAATATAGTCCTTGCCGAGCGCAGTCAGCTTGTTCAGATTTTCCTGTACCCGCTCCCAGGGCCAATGCAGGTTTCTTGATTCCACGCTGGGAGGACTGATCAGGATTTCATACGGCATCAGCCAGGCGCCCTGCGCGGTCAGCTGGAAGGTGCCAAACGGGCTCTTGCGTTTCGGGTCATCGATTGCCTCTTCCTTGTGCGCGGCCATGGCGCCGACCGGCGGGTTTTCCTCGACGATATGCACCTGCATCTTTTCCAGCAGGGCCGCATTGGAATAGGTCAGACGCACCTGGACGTCACTCGTATCATTATGGTGTGTGTAGGTAGCAAAGGAATTATGATTCCACACATCGTAACGATTGAAGTTAATACGCTCTCCATTCACGATTGTATGTCCGGCACCCAGGATACAGAAGTTCACCTGGGTGGAGTTATGACGTATCGGCGCGGTGCTCTCGCCCGGCAACAACACGTCCAGACTGAGCTGGATCCCCGGCGCCAGTCCCAGTCCCGGTGCGCGGGAAGACGGATGCACGATCAGCGACCGGCGACGGCCATTGGCGGGTCGCGGCAGGGCGGTCAGTCGGGCAACCTCCGCATCAATTTCTTCTTTTGTAACGAGATAGGGCTCCCACAACTCGGGGGCGACAGGCGAACTGCCGGTCGCATCGACAAACGGGCGTGCGGCGCTGTCTGCAGATATCTTACTGTTCATAGTGGATGACATGGTTACTCCCTCCTGTAGTGCGGATGATATTTAAACCAGACGTGCTGGAACCTTGACCGGCGTAGGTACAGTCCTGCCAGCACCACTGCTCCTGGCGCGTCCAAGAATTTCTACACCGAGTGACAGATCAGACAGTCCCATGCCCATCGCCTTGAACAAGGTAAGGTCAGTACCTTCCGGGCGACCTGCACGTCTTGCCACCAGCGCTGAAAGCGGCTGTACGCTGCCCCAGCGCACATCTTCGTTACCATAATATTCCATAAACTCGCTGCTGAGGCGCCGGACCGAATCGACCGTGTCCACCGCGACCAGGCCGGTCCGACCGAAAATGTCCTGCCTGAATTCCTGACGCTCGGGCGTGATCGCACCGACAGCATTGATATGACAACCCGGGGTCAGCATGTCTGCGGCGAGGAACGGCTCACGCGCGCGGGTGACCAGTGTGACGATAGTAGCCTGATCCACCGCGGCGGCAACCGAGTCGGCCCCGACGATTTCAAACGGAAACTGTTTACGCGCCTTGCTGATAAAGGCGTCACGATTTTCCCGGTTTGGACTGTACACACGCAGACGCTTTAGCGGCCTGACCGCAAACACGCCGGCAACCTGTGCCAGAGACTGTTTACCCGTGCCTATCAGAGCCATGTCCCCGGCATCTTCCGCCGCCATCCAGCGGGTGGCCACACCGGAGATGCCCGCTGTACGCATCTGCCCGAGGGCAAACGCCTCAATGACGGCCAACAGCGTACCGGTGTCTGCACTGAACAGGATCAGCAGCGGGCAGGCCCCACCAGATGTGTGAGCCCAGGTCTTGGTGCCGACGACACCGTTACCTTCCATGACTGCACCTATCGCATGCAGTGTACTTTTGTCCTGGTTCCAGGACACATGGGTCTTGCCCATGTTGTTTGCCTTGCCGGCACTTTCCTGTGCCAACCCCCGCTCCAGCGCCGAGATGGCATCCGGCAACGATATCAGATCGACGACTTCCGCTTCGGTAATCCACAAGGCGTCACTGTTGCTCATCCGTTCTGCTCCTCGAAGATGGACAGTTTCGGTGGCACCAGTGCCAGCGTGTTCACAGCGATCGCATGGGTAATATATCTGCCCGTCAGCATCAGCACACCGACCGCCTCGGACACCGGCAGGGCATCCAGTACCCGGCTAAATTCCTGCTGACAATCTTTCCCGTAGCGGCGCATCGCCACCAGCGCGTAGGCCTGTGCCGCACGTTCCGCCTCCGACATCAGCGCCTGGCTTTCAGGGTCAAGCATCTCGACAGCACTCACCCAGTCATGGCCGTAACCCAGTTTCAGACACAGCCTTTCATGCTGGTTTCTTTCATAGTCATTACCGGTACTGACCGCAATGGTCAGTGATACCGCCTCCGTCACCCGATCAGGGACGGCCTTTTTTAGTGCCTCGGTCATTTCCATGAAATGGCGCAGTACATCCGGCGCATGGCCTGCACATTTGAAAAACTCGCCGAGATAACCCAGACGCTCGACGCGCGGACGCAGGAATTCGCGCAGTTGTGGTTCCAGTTGATCCATCTCCAGCCGTGGTATTCGCTTACTCATGGTCTGTTCCTTGCCTCGCGCTAGTTCAGTATGGATATCCGTTATCGCCGGATCGCTTGTATTTGTGGCTGTGGCCTCATTATACTTAGATAAATAAGTTTATTGTAGAGGCAGTGCAGCCCCCATGACAGCAAACGCGGAATTGACCCTGACCGTCACGATAGTGGCGAAGCTGGCTGTGACCGACCAGATTATGCGTTTTGAGCTGGCACCACCCGCAGGGATAACACTGCCTGCGGCCGAGGCCGGTGCACATATCCAGGTAGAGGTACCGAACGGTCAGATACGCAAATATTCGCTGTGTCAGGGGCCGGACATTACTGATCGATACGTTATCGCGGTCAAACGCGAGGATAACGGCAAGGGCGGTTCCCGTAGCCTGATTGATGACACGACTATCGGTATGCAATTGCGTATTTCCACACCGGTAAATGACTTCCCGTTAAAGGGCAATCCGCTACGTTATATCTTTATCGCCGGCGGTATCGGCATCACCCCGATCTATTCAATGATGAAGACCTTGATGGAGACAGGGGGCAAACCGTTCAGGTTGTACTATCTGTCGCGCAGTCCCGAACAGACCGCCTTTCTGCAAGAATTGCAAGGACCTGAATATCGTGGCAAAGTGGTCATTCACCATGATCAGGGCGACCCGGATCAGGCCTACGATTTGTGGCCCGTCCTCGAACAGGCGAAGGGTGCACACCTGTATTGTTGCGGCCCACGCGGCCTGATGAAAAGTGTGCGAGACATGACCGGCCACTGGCCAGGCAGCAGTGTGCATTTCGAGGACTTTGGTCAAGGTGATGTCGCCCACCGGCCGGATGATAAACCATTCAGTGTACGTGTCGTCGGCAGCAATGACGCACTGGAAGTGCCGCCGAATCAATCCATACTCGAAGTGCTACGCCAGAATGGATACAAGGTGCCTTCCTCCTGTGAGAGTGGTACCTGCGGGACCTGCCGTTGCCGATTGATCGAAGGCAAGGCAGAACATCGCGATCTGGTCCTCTCGGATGACGAGCAAGCCCGGTATCTGATGATTTGTGTGTCGCGATCTGCCGGTGGTGAACTGGTCATCGGCCTGCCAGAATGACAAACACGCCGATCCGTCTGGGTATATCCGGGCTGGGGCGCGGTTTCATGTTGCTGCTGCCCACGCTCGCCGCCCATCCGGATATCCGCCTGACCGCCGCCGCTGATCCACGTGCAGATGCACGGCGACAGTTTGAAGCGGACTTTAATGGCCAGACCTTTGATGACTTTGAAAAGATGTGCCAATGTGACGCGATTGACGCGGTCTATATTGCCTCACCCCATCAGCTCCACCGCGGCCAGGTGGCAATCGCCGCACACTATCGCAAACATGTGCTGGTGGAAAAGCCGATGGCTCTTGCCCTGGACGATTGCCAGGCGATGATCGATGTGATGGCGGCGGCGGGCTGTCAGTTGGTGGTCGGCCATAGCCACAGCTTTGATACCCCATACCTCAGGACAGCCAGCCTGATCGGCAGTGGTGATGTCGGTCAGGTGCGTATGATCAACTCGCTTAACTACACAGACTTTCTCTACCGCCCACGCCGATCGGAAGAACTGGACACAGCGCAAGGCGGCGGTGTGGTTTACAGCCAAGCGGCCCATCAGGTCGACATCGTCCGTTTGCTCGGCGGTGGTGAGGTGACGCGAGTCACGGCACAGACTGGAAGCTGGGATCCCGCTCGCAGGACGGAAGGTGCCTACAGCGCACTGCTGACGTTTGCCAATGGCGCGTTCGCCAGCATGACCTATAGCGGTTATGCCCATTTTGACAGCGATGAATTTAATAACTGGTCTGGTGAACTCGGCCAGGCCCGTGGGCCGGACGAGTATGGTCGTGCCCGCGCCGCGCTTGCACAGGTGCAAGACCCGCAGGCGGAGGCCGCCTTAAAAAACAGCCGCGCCTATGGCACCACACTGGGGCTGGCTGATACAACATTAAAGGGCACAGGTCACAATCATTTCGGGCTGGTTCTGGTCAGTTGTGACCTCGCCGACCTGCGTCCCACACCGTCCGGCATCGGAGTGTATGGTCACGCTTCCCACCGCGTCATCCCCCTGCCCGCCCCGGACATCCCGCGCCGCGAGGTGATTGATGAACTGGTACTGGCGATTCGTGCAGGTATCACGCCCATCCACTCCGGGGCCTGGGGCAAGGCCACGATGGAGGTGTGTTTCGCCATACTCGAGTCTGCACGCACCGGCACTACGATTAACATGCAACACCAGTGTGCCGTCATCCGGCACGGATAAACTAACGATGGTAAAGAAACAGGCAGCGATAACACGGTCAGACTGGCGCACCGATGTACCGAATGATCGCATGGCGCATCTGGTCCGTATCGCCGGTCGATTCCTCGCCAAAAGCCTGCAATCACGTCTGACGGATCATGATGTCAGTTTTGGGCACTGGACCTTTCTGCGCATTCTGTGGGTAACCGAAGGACTGACCCAGCGCGAACTGAGTGAAGAGGCGGATGTAATGGAACCGACGACGTTTACTGCGCTAAAGGCGATGGAGGCAAACGGTTTGATTGAGCGCCGACGTCTGAACGGTAACCAGCGCAAGATGCATATCTACCTTACCGACAAGGGACGCCAGCTGAAAGACAGGCTGACACCGCTGGCCGAGGACATAAACCACATCGCCCTGGCAGGCGTCAGCACCGCTGACAAGGCGGCTACCCGCCGGACACTTTTGGCAATGATCAAAAATCTGGCAGAGGACAATAAAGATACGGTGAAGGTGGCCTCGGCTACCCGCCGAAAAAAATCAGGCGCACGGCGGAGTCTTTAAATCACTGTTTCAGCTTGCACTATTGTTCGGAATCAGCCGTCTGCCTGTGATTGTGACAGACCGTTAGCCGCATGGATGCGGCGCTCGAGCGTACATGGATGTATTCACAGCGTGTCTGGAACGATTACAGGCAGACGGCTGATGCTACCACGAACCCGAAACAGCTATTTAGTAATACCTTTACTCAGGAACCAATAGACAGGCGCATCGACAAGTCGATAGATCGCAGGTCCTTCGTCAAGGTCCCCATCGAGATATAATCAATACCGGTTTCGGCTGTAACTTTCAGTGTGTCGTCGTTTATACCGCCGGAGGCCTCCAGTTTTGCCCGACCTGCCGTACGCTTTACTGCCTCACGGGTGTCTGCCAGGCTGAAATTATCCAGCAGGATCATTGGGGCACCGGCGGCCAGTGCCTGATCGAGTTCATCCAGCGTCTCCACCTCAACCTCGATCACCTTGTTCGGGGCCAGCGCGCGCGCGGCCTTTACTGCCGCCGCAATACTGCCGCAGGCGGCGATATGGTTTTCCTTGATCAGAAACGCATCGTACAGGCCCATGCGATGGTTTTCGCCACCACCACAACGGACGGCATATTTCTGTGCCAGTCGCAAACAGGGCAGCGTCTTGCGTGTGTCGAGCAGGTGCACGCCTGTGCCCTGTACCTGGTCCACAAAATACGCCGTGCGGGTGGCCGTCGCTGACAACATCTGCAGGAAGTTCAGTGCCGCGCGTTCACCGCTGAGTAAGGACCGGGCATTGCCGGACATTTTCACGACGACACTGTTCGGGTGGATACGCTCGCCGTCGCTGAAATTCCAGTGCAGGACAACAGCAGGATCAAGCTGACGAAAGACTTCATTGACCCAGGCCTGGCCACAGAGCACTGCAGACTGGCGGAACAGGATCTGTGCAGAGGCAATACGCTCTGCCGGTATCAATGCAGCGCTGATATCGCCCGTGCCTATGTCTTCGGCCAGGGCGTTGGCCACATTTGATTTTATTGCAGACTCAAGGTCGGTCGGGTTCATTGTATACATGGTAGTTTCCGCAAGTCGGGCTTGTTCAATTTTGTATGGCTGTCCGCCCATAGGCCGGCTGGAACAGTATATGACAAGTGCAGGCCTATATCTTGAACGACTCCATGCTCGCCGGATGGAACAACTCTTCCGGTTTCACCAGTCGACTGGAGAGGCCTTCGGCATGGTGCTGGATCAGGAACCGTTCAATGACATGGCGATTCGCCTCAAAACCATACGACCAGAAGTCTTGACCCATCAGGCGGCGTGCAGCAAGCAACTGTTCTTCTACAAAGGGCAAGGTGACCTTGGTGGCAGAGGTATCGGTCAGGCGAGTCAGCGCTATCTGTTTGGACTGCTCAAATGCCTTGTAGACTGAAAACGGCAACCACGGATGTTGCTCGACCAGTGTTTTACGGATACCGAGCAGATGCATGATCGGAAAAATCCCGGTGCGTTTGTACCAGTTTTGCGCCTCCTGCTGCGGATTTTTAAACAGATACCCTACATGGGGATGGCCATTGGTATAACAGGAGGGTGCCCGCGGACCGATGACCGCATCCAGCTCGCCTTCCGCCAGCATATGACTGAGTGTTTCATTTTCCGGTATGTTGATAACCTGCACCCCGTCCGTCAGGTTCAGATTGATCTTCTCCACCCGACCGACCTCTTCGTATCCACCGCGATACCAGGTGACGTGGCTGGGCTTCAGACCGTAGTCTTCCTCCAGGAACAAACGCACCCAGACATTAGCGGTCAACTGGTACTCCGGCACACCGATACGCTTGCCTTTCAGATCGGCCGGGGTCTCGATCCCACGGTCGGTACGAATGTAGATTGATGTATGACGAAAGGCACGCGAGGGAAATACAGGCACACCGATATAGGGACAGTCATTTTTTGATGTCTTGACAGAATAGCTGCTCATCGACAGTTCTGTAATGTCGTGGTCGGCATGACGGAATGCACGAAAGAACATCTCCTCCGGTTCCTGCAGCATGTATACCGGGTCTACCCCGTCTATCTGGACCTCACCGTCCACCAGTGGACGCATGCGGTCATAGTTGCCTACGGCAACAGAGAGATTCAGTTTCATTCCTTCCTGTCCCTGGTTAATGGGTGAATAGTGTCCGGTATCAGCCGGCCTTCGTTTTCTGCTGGTCCAGTGGTGCTTCTTCGGAGGCACGACCGATATCACGCCACTCAGTACTCTTCGGCATAATACCCTCAAACGACAACAGCGCATTCTGGGTAACACGCGGCTCTTCCGTTCCAATGACCGCGCCACCTGCTGCAACCGTTTTTGCGGCACGTACCATCTGGCGCCGAAACTCGACGATGGCCAAATCACTGGCACCCAGTTTGTCTTCGGAACGATCCGCGATAGGCCCCATCGTTTCCCACATCGCAATATCCTGGTTCGGTATGCCCTTGATTCCGGTAAAACTCTGCCCGGTTTTCATCAGCGTACGGTCCTGGCCATAGTCATTGGCAGAGGTATTGTAACGATTGAACGAGACATCCACGTCGAGTCCAATCTGCAGTCCGAGAAACTTGCGCCAGGTCTCGGTATCCGGTGTCGTATCGGCCGAACCCCAGGCGATAAAATGAAACGCGGTATGGGTATCATCTATCGGTACATGCAGTATCGCCACACTATAGCGGTTGTTCGGCGGGATTTGCACGGTATAAGGCGCGATAAACAGGGTGGTGCGGACATACTCGTGTGTTTCAGCGTCCTTGATGGGACGACGGATGGCCGCATAACGAAAGCCAAAAGGCGTCGCCTCGACTTGCAGACGTGGAGAGCGGTCAGTCGAAGGACGATACCACAGTGAATCCGACGCCTCGGCCTGCATCTTTCGGTGCGGAACCATATCGGTCGAATGTAATGTAGAAGAATGGGCAGAGTCTATCGCACCTTCGAGCGCCTGCGCCCAGTTACAGTCTATTTTGGTCTTGCCTATCGCAATCTTGGTATGTTCATCGCGCTGAAACACCGGCGCCTTGAATTCCGGTATAGCGGCCTGATCACCCATATAGACCCAGATAAAACCGGCCGCCTCATGCGTGGTATAGGCCTTGTGTTTAACCTTACCCATAAACTGGGATTCCGCTGGTTCGGATGGCATATCCACCACATTGCCCTCCACATCCACTTTCCAGCCATGATAAAGACAGCGCAAACCGCATTCCTCGTTCCTGCCGAGCGCCAACGAGGCACGGCGATGAGGACAAAGCTCGTCGAGGACACCAACCCGGCCATCCGAGTCACGAAACGCAACCAGGTTCTCACCCAGCAGTCGAACCCGGACCGGTTTGCCGTCATTTTCCGGCACCTCTTCGGAAAGACAGGCTGGTAACCAGTGGCTACGCATGATCTTGCCCATAGGCGCATCACCTTCAACACGGCACATCAGATAATTATCTTCGTGGGATAGCATCGAGTTTTCTCCTGTCTTCTATAACGTTAGCAGAACAACGTTTACCGAATAATATTAGGTCTCTAATTTTGTGGCTAATTTTGTCCAAACCCCGCTTACTGTCAAGTCCTTTTTTATGTTGCTGCGCACGTTTAATGACAGGAGCGACGTGTATACATGCAGACATCAGGGGTAAGTGTTTATAGAAAGCCGTAAAAGGAAAACTCACAGCGAAAGGGCAGATCGAGAGATTCCAGCCACGTACCCTTTTCGGGTGCGTGGCTGGTGGACAGTTGGCAAGGTTCGTTACTGGTGAATACCAACAGCAACTGTGCGGCTGCAATTCACGGTGCTGTAACTGGAAACCTATTTTTTATCTTTGTACAGGCTGTCGATATATCCACTTTCGTCCAGTTCCCATACAAAGCTGTCGTCATAAAAATGTTCGACCGTGTATTTGCGCATCTCGTGACTGTCATAGATCTCCATCATCTTTTTCAGCCCTTCAAAGTGATTAATCCTTTACAAAAAATCCACCCTTGATGGCATCGTCCCATTGCTGGAATACCGCCGGACCCACGCCAAGATTGATCCCTTCGACAATTTCACCCTTCATATAGCCGTGGGTGCCGAATGCAAACTGGGTCAAAGACACCTTCGGTGCCGGCTGCATCTTCTTGAACAGCGGGATAACTACCGCATGGTAGACTTCCTTGCTGTGGTCGCGGCTGTGCGCCGTGATCTGGAACATTACCGGCGGTACCGGCTTGACTCCTGGTCCCGTCAGTTCACGGGTCAGTCCGATATAACGGGCAATCAATGCCTTTGTATCTGCCTCATTCAGATTCATCCGCCGTGCTGATACTGTAGCGGCCTCGGTCAGCGAAGCCTCAATACCGTGGGTAACAACATATTCGGACTTGAATTCCGGACGCAACTGGACATCACCCCACTCCTCCAGAATATCTTCCATGATCATCGGCAGACGCATCAGTGCAGCCGGGCCTTCCTGTCCGAGTAACTCCGGACCGACATAGCGAGCATCGTCACGCCAACTGCGGATATAGAGCTCATTAAACGGATCAGAACGGGATTCCAGCTGGACCTCTTCATCAACACGCTCAAAACCTTCTATCTTGCCGAGCTGACCACCCCAGGCAGACTGGGCACGGTAGATATACCCGAACGAGGAGTTTTCAATCGCAAGAATACCGGCAATATTCGGCACCCGCTGGGAAAGCATCATGGTGAACGGTCCGCCAGTAGAATGACCGTGCAGATAGGCAGTGAACTCGCCTTCAGGAAAATGTTTGCGTATCGCGGCGATGCCCCCCTGCTCAAACGCCATCGGCCAGCCGGCCATACGGTTATAAAAATTGGTGCCTGGTTTCGCCCTTGCCAATGTACGGATACCGTAACGCGGACGCTGACTGTAGTCCTTGATTACATCGTACTGATCAGGGGTAATATATTCGCCTTGTAACCAGATAGGGGTACGCACTTCCAGCGAATACTTGTGGTGATCGTAAGCTGTCACGTTGCGTCCCGGCCAGTCGCGGCTTTCGGTATGGAATGCATGCGCACCGGGGTAACTCATGCTGACCACCTTGTACCCGAGCTTTTCTGCCAGCAGATTGGCCTGCTTATGCATCGCCTTGAAATCTCCCGCGCCGCCGTGCAACAGGAAAATACCAATCTTCTTGCCATCCGCCCCTCTCGGGATTCGCGAGGGATCCGCCGGTTCATGGACTGACATACCGAGGTCCCAGTCCATCCCGACCGCATTGACCCGGATGATGTCCTCTACATACCCCTTGTCACCACCCTTCAGCTCAATATCCGGCTGCTCCATGAACTTTTTAATGCTGGAGATCGTTTCGGCCTCTGAAAACTCTGTTGGCGGTTTGTAACCAGCCGCGGCTATTATCGAGCTGTAACCCAGCATGATTATAATGAAGGTCGCGTTAGTCATGCCGGCCAACAAGCCGGATCGTATGTCTTTGTTCATGCCACTTTTCCTCTTGATATCTGATTTTAACTCGATTAAACCGGTCATTTACATGACGGCTGCTGTTACGAACGGGGACACGCTGGCAGCTGATATATTATGCACTCATATCGGACCGTATGTCGTGCAGAACATTCATTTCAGCACCTTGATATGTTAGACTTGGCGCATCTATTTCATCAGGGAGTTTGATCATGGATCAGAAAAAACCGCCAGGTTCCGCCAGCCCCACACCTGCCGATCCAGCAGGTTATTATCATAGTAACAAGGAACGCATATTTGTCCGCGGAATCCAGGGTGCGTACAACCTGACCGAAGAATTAAAGCGCTTACGTGCCCTGCCCCGTGTCCGCAAGGCCAGTGAAATCAAGTTTGTCGACGGCCCACAGGCTTACAGTCGTCACTACGTCGAACCAAAAGACGGTATTACCCAGACCTTCCACCTGCACCTGGAAGAATATGGTCCAGGAGGCAAGTCGCAGAAGCACGGCCATGTCAACGAGGCGGCATTTTATATCCTCGATGGCACAGGTTATGAAGTACACGATGAAATCCGCTACGACTGGAAGGCCGGCGACGTTGCCATTGTGCATAACAATTGTGTACATCAGCACTTTAATGCGAGTAATACCAAACCGGCCAGGGCCCTGGTCATCAAGACCAAGCCGATGTACCTGTTCATGAACATGTTGTTCCAGAAGACGGTAGAGCCCCGCCATACCCACGCCGCACCGGGAGGAGAAAACTTTACTGCCCGGGAAGCCGAGGAAGATCTTAATCATCCAAAGGGAGGATACTAGTCATGGCATGGGACGAATCAAAAGTCTGGCTGGATGGTGAAATAAACAATCCGCTGTACCAGAATCTGCTTGATGATGCTGCAAATGCACCGGTACGTAATAGTAAACGCAAGAAAGTAGTCACCCCGGACGAGATGCCCTGGGAAATGGCTCGTCAGGGCGTGCTGAAACACCTGATCAACGATCAGATGAACACCCGCATGGAGACTGTGGATGCCTATATGCAGATCATCCCTCCGGGCAGCCGTTCCGGTAAACACCGCCATCTGGCGGAGGAATGTCTGTATGTGCTTGAAGGCAAGGGCTACGATCTGCACCAGGACTGTGATATTGAAATCGTCGATGTCTATACCTGGAAACCGCAGGACGAGGTCAAACGATTCGAGTGGGAGGCCGGTGATATCATCTATATACCACCAAACACGATCCATCAGCATGTTAATGCGGACCCGGAGCGTCCTGCACGCCTGATTTCCTCAATCAACCGTATCTTCAAATACAGCGGTCTGAACGATCTGGAACAAATTGAGGATGCACCGGAATACAAGCCCGGCGTCAAACTGACACCGAAGATGGTCCGCGCATTTATCCGGAACAAGTAACCCTGCCTCTGCCAGATCTTCTGTTGTCTCCCCACGTAGACCTGCCTGTAACCGGCAGGTCTACGTCGGTTGGTTGTGATTTCTCAATGTTTGCAAACTATGGAGCACCTTCATGTTAGGTGCGTTGCTCGCCCTCGCATCGGCGGCAACCTTCGGTTTTAATAACGCCTCTATCCGTCGGGGGGTGCTGACCGGCAGTGTGGTCCAGGCGATGATGATCACCGTACCAATGGGTGTGCCCTTGTTCGCGCTGGCCTGTCTGCCTTTTGGTGGAATGGATGCGCTGGCTGCATTTTCCATTTCCTCCTGGTACTGGATGTGCCTGGCCGGGGTGGTCCACTTTCTGATAGGCCGCTACGGTAACTACCGATCTACCCAGGCACTCGGCGCCAACCTGTCGAGCCCGGTGCAACAACTCAGTGTGCCGATCTCGATCGTGCTGGCCATGATCTATCTTGATGAAACACTGAACCCGCTGAGCTTCACCGGTTTCATGCTGGTCATGTTTGGCCCGGCGATCACTATCAGGAAAAACAAGGACAACACTCCCAAAAAGACCAAATCCGGATTTACCCCGCGCTACGGTGAAGGTTTTTTCTGGGGCATCATCAGTGCGTTTGCCTATGGTGCCAGCCCGCTGTTCATTATGAACGGTCTCGGCAAGGACGGTGGCCTGGTAGACAGTATTGCTGGCGGCCTGATCTCCTATAGTGCGGCCACGATTATGATTATTACGCTGGTTCTGCTGTCCGGCGGATTTGGCTTTATGCGCGGACTCGATCGCGAGGCCGGAAAATGGTTTCTGATCTCCGGTGTGCTGGTATTTTTCTCGCAGTTGTTTCGCTACATGTCTCTGGCGGTTGCACCGATCTCGGTTGCCGTGTCGATACAAAGATTATCACCGGTGTTCCGGCTGATATTCAGCTGGATACTGAATCGCGACCATGAGTTTTTTGATTTTCAGGTGCTGTTCGGGATTGGGATATCGCTATTCGGGGCAGTACTTCTGACACTCAGCATTGATTCTGTGGCCTTGTTGTTACCTGCATCCTGGGGGCCATTACTCAGGACTGAGTGGCCCTGACCCTCAAGTTGGATGATATTACATCACCTGTCTGGCATAGAGCATACTGATGACCAGAAACAGCGCGAGTATCACTCCGAGTTTCTGATCCAGTCCGGAATCCAGCGGGCCTGAACTCGATATAAAATTCAACATCTGTGCCGGTGCCCCCGTCGACTCGGCACGCACATATAGCCCGCGATGATTCGGCACATCTGAAAGCCGCGTCATCGTTTCGACATCTGGTACCGTATATAATTTGCCTCCCATCGGCTCGAAATCGACAAATTCGCCAAACTCACCATAACGTGGGACCCCTTCACTCTGATCGAGCAAACCGGTCTGCAAGGTAATCATGTCAAACTCGTTGGTTTCGAGCTCTTCCATCACATATTCGAGGAAGGAGTAGGTGGAGGTATCCTCACCATCCGAGACGAGTATTCCTACCTTGGTGGTGTCCTGCTTGAGGTTGTCCGGTAACGTATTGAATGACTGGATCAGGCCCTTGGTGGCCTCTTCGATACTGGTACCGGTACTGGTGAACAACTCTGGAGATACTACATATTGCAGCATCTCACGTATCTGGGAAATATTACTCTCCCAGCCCATAATCACTTCTGCCTTCTGGGTAAAACCGATCATTGAAACCAGCACGTCTATCTGGCGGTCTTCCAACTCAGCCAGTAATTCAAGCAGTGAATTTATGCCCCGCTGGTAACGTGGTGTCAGATCGGAGCCGGATGCCGGGTCCGGTATAGCAAGCATGCTTGGGGAAAGGTCAAACGCTATCGATATCGCTATCGGGTTTACATCTGCATTATAACTGTATGACGGACGTTCAAGCCAGGCCGACCAGAAGGTCAATGCAAATGACGCAACTACCAGCGCTGATATCAACCCCGAGGGGCGACGGGTATCGGCGGTACGATCGGCAAAAAAAACCCAATAGGCGGTGACAGCCACACCTGTGGCCAACACACACCAGAACATAACTGCCTGACTGTTCACCTAGAAATTCGATGGCGCAGAGGATATTACCCCACGTTCCCCTTCTGCCTCACCTGTACCCTCGCCCTGTACTGACGAGCTTTGGGACGATGCACCACCCTCTACGGACAACAGATACTCAAGCAACATCTTTGGCAGACCATAATATGAATCAAGACGCATACTCTGTTGCAGGTTCTGGATAGACTGCTGGAAATATTCAAACTTGCCTTCAGACTTGAACGCGGTGTATTGCATACGAGCCTGTGCAAAATGGATGACAGAGGAGAACTCAGGGTCTTTCACTTCCTGCTTCAGCTCGTTAAATGTGATATTGGCAACGGCCATATCACCCACGATTGAGTTATAAACGGCATGGTTAAACCTGACCTTCTGCACCAGCGGGTTGTTCTTTTTGAGTATGGAGGCGGTTGGTTGCAGATAAATTGGCGGGCTGTCCAGGTCTGCCAGTAACCCGGAATAATGATCACCGTATATCTCGCGTACCTGCTCAAGTTCAGTCTTGACCCGGGCGAGTGATTCTGCGCCCAGCGTCGCGGCGGGCGCCGGAAATGCGTTTACCGCCTTGGCAAAGGCATCAAGACCCTGGGTACGATTTTCCAGAAATTCCTTGATGAATCTTTCATATACGACGACGACCTCTTTTTGCAGGCCTTCATCTCCCGCGACCCGGCGGAAGTTGTCCAGCTCACGCAGCACCTTGTCCATCTGGGTGTTGGATGAGACCTCATTCATCAATTGATCCAGATCGGCATTGGCATCAGTGAGTGTCGGTACAAAATGATTGTAAAAACCCCAGGCTTGCAACCCGGCGACGAGTACTATAATTCCCGGTATCCTCAAGGCCCGCAGGCCGTATCCTGCTACTGCTGTCCGGACCATATCCAGCAAGGCAACCTGCTTGCCAGCAACACCTTGTAATGACGCATCACTCATATTTTACCCCGCTTGAAAATATTCCTGTCTGAAGTTCCCGGATGAAAAATCGTGGCCACCAGCAACAGCCAGATCAGCAAAAGGTATCTGGCAGCATCCAGGAATGGTTGCGACAGATCCAGCCGTTGCCTTTTTTCTTCCTTATAACTGTAATCTTCCAGCATCCCTATATCACGCAACGAATCTTCCAGATTTCTGCTATCCAGATTCTCCAGTGTAATCACAGTGCCCACTGACCTTGCGTAATCCAGAAACTTGGTGATCTCCTCGTTCGCCATGTTTTTCTCATCCGTTGTAATCCACAACAGATAAAAGGAGATCCCCATGCTGGCTACCCTGGCCAGTTGTTCCTCTACTTCTTTTGTATAGGCCGCTTCTGCGTCGGTCAACAGGATAACTGCCTTCTTGTTCTGGTCCGGATACCGCTCCAGCAGGTTCAGACCTGACTGCATCGCCAGTGCGATGTCGGTTCCCCAGTTAACGTATTCATCCATCGAACCGAGCTGTTCGGTCACAAAATCAATATTCGCCGTTGGCGCTGACATGGTAAAGACATTGTCATTAAAATAAATCATGCCTACCCTGTCCTGTGCCTTGCGTTGCTCAAGGAAGCTGAGCAGACTCTCGCGTGCCAGCTCATAACGCGCCAGCAATGGCAACTTGTTCGGATCATCCACATTCGATGCAAAGGTTCCGGCACGCCTTTCATATCTCAACTCTACCGAGTCGCGTTTAACATTCGCATCGTGGCGCATCGATCTCGATGTATCCACCACAACCAGAAAATCCCGCGCCCGTTGATCCACCGTCACTGTCCTGACCAGCGATGGCTCCATCAACGATATCACCAGCAGGGCAAGAACAATTCCGCCCAGAATGACCGGCAAGCGGTCAGTGATACCCCGAAACCGGACCGTGTTGGTGACCAGCATCATGTCCGGGAAATGGGTCTTTCGATGAAAATACCATATCGCGAACAATATCAATGCCGTACACAGTCCCAGCCAGACAGGCCAGGTCCGTTCAAAATGAAAACTGCCCCAATCAATCAAGCCGCCACACCCTACTGGCCGGTACCGGATAAACCGGCAAGCTCACGAAACCGGGACACAAATCCTGAGCGATGCGCCTTGTCTATGCCTTCTTCATTCATCACATCAATAAAATAGGACCTGAAGGTCTGCAAGGTCTGGGTGTTTCCCGAAGACGGATCGGTCAGCCATGTATACGGGTTAAAGGCATATTCATCCATACAGTACCAGACAGCACTGCGCCTGATCAGATCCGACCATTCTTCATCCGTAAACCGGTCTGGATTGTCCTGCAACAAGGCCAGTACATTTTCCCAGCGTTTGCCGGATTTTCTGGATACTTCAGTGCGACGAGGCGCAGGACTGGCAAACAGGGCAGGAGCAAAACTGGTCAGTACCAGCAGACCACCAAAAAGTGCCGTCCACAGCCCTCCAGTATAGATGTCGGTATACCCCACACTGCCACTGTAGGCACCGTCAGGAAAATAACTTGCAAACTCCCCCAATCCTTCATGATCAACATGCAATACCGGCGTGACCACCAGCGAACCGGGCCAGCTGTTAAAACGGATAGATTTGTTATTCACCACCGCGCCACTGTTGTCCAGAATCTGGTAGCCCAGCGTGATCACCGGCAAGGTATACATCTTGTGTCCAGGACAGGAAATCACTTCACCCGGGCAATCGAGTACCTCAAACGGATACACTGCACGTAATGTCGAGATCCGGTCATTTACAGTTGTCACTGTAACTAGCGGCGGGTTATTCAGCACCAGACCTTTTTCAGTTCCCCAGTTACGACGGAAGATATCCTCACTCAGGTTTTCCACCAGAACTTCATCCGTTTTGAAATCAATTTCAATGGTCAGGTTTAACTGATCGCCGAGATTAATCGGCTGACTGCCTGATTCCATCACGCCGGATCGCACAACGACATAATCGTCCTTGTAAACCTCCGGGACATATTCAAGTGCGTACACACTGGTTGAGATTACAAGTAACAAAGCTGACTTCAGTAATGTTTTTAACATATCAGTTTTTCCTGCCTCGACGCTGTCGTGCCAACTGGGCTAATTGGGGATAAATTTCTCGCTGACTGGATATAACCAGATAATCCAGCCCGGCCGCCCTGAACTTGCTTGTCAGGGCTGCAACACGATCTTTTTCTTCCTGGTTGATTTGTTTGACCCGGCTGGAAGAAAACCACGCAAGACGTCTGGCCTGGCGTTCCGGGTCCCACAGTTTAAGCATCCCGCGTATTCCGGACGGGATGGCAAATGTGATGATTACAGGTATCAGGTTATTCCTTAACTTGTTGAGTACCGGATACCACTCCGCATCCAGTTGCAGATTGTGCTGGCTCATCGAAACAAAGTCCGATACTACAAACAGGATGTCTGGCCGGTTACGTGTGGACTGGCTCATATAGCGTTTAAGCACGGTAAGGATGTCCGTATCAGGGTAGCTGCCCAGACCGGATAACGCCGTGGTCAAACGCTCCATCTGCATTTTCAGGTTAGCCGCCCTGATTTCCTGATGCAGTCCAGAGCTGAAAAAAATCGTCCCGATGCGATCGCCCGCACGCCACAATGAATAGGTCAACTGTAACACTGCGGTGTTGCGTAAGGATGCCTTGGAAGGCGTTGCCATGGATGCAGAGACATCTGCAAGCACCATCACTGCCGCCTGCGCCTCTTCTTCCCACTCTATAACCTGACGATCGTTCTGTGGACTAAACTTGTCGATATCGCGGGGATTGTCCTCTCCCTGTATAAATCGTCGTGTGCGCAAAAAACGCAGACCGCTACCTGCACGGCCGAGCGGGTGCCTGCCCGGCAGGAATTTCAGCGGTGAAAGCCGGATTGGCATCAACACACCCAGCGCCTGTAGCGCGTGGCGGTCTGCTGCCATGGCGGAATCGTTATGCGGTGAGGTTGTAGGCATAGCCCCTTTCACTCAGGATAAGATTAATCAGTTTCGTGGTGTCGACTGGATAACTGGTTTCAATACGGTGGTTAAGTACCGGCACGGCGGTGGCAAACACGTCATACGGCACCACGTGACGACGGCCATGGAAAAAGGCATGTGCACGCAGGAACGGCGGCCAGAAACTCGTAGTTCTCGAACTTGCGCCACCGGCCGGGCTGATGACCTCACGACCAAAACCTGCCTGGTCAAATGCATCCGCCGGATAGGATGGGTCGGAACGACGGGTTGCAACGGTAACAGCATTCATCAGATGTACAATCGCATCCGAAATTGTGACCTCTTTCTGAATCAGTTGCTGAACGTCAGCAAATTCGGTTCGACTAATCACAGGTTTGATTTTTTCCAGGTTCTCTTTCAGCGAGGCCTTTGCTTCACGTGCAATCTGGAATTCGATCTCGCGTGAAGAAAATGTCCATTCAATCTTGACCATAAAGCGCTGTTTTGCAGCGGCGTCCAGTTCCCACGTACCTTCATGTGAAAGCGGGTTCTGTGTGGCAATGACATTAAATGGCTGCGGTAACTTGTGTGAGCTGCTGCCTATCGTAACCTGATGCTCCTGCATCGCTTCCAGCAGGGCAGACTGCGTCCGCGGATCGGTTCTGTTTAACTCGTCAAACAAAACGATATTATTAAAGATGGGCCCCTTGATCAGTTCAAACCTGTCGTTGCCTTCGCCAGCGGCAACCTCCGCACCGAGCAAATCGGACGGTTTCAAGGTGGGCTGACCCGAGATACGTCCTGAGGACATACCTTCAATCGAAGCGGCCAGTGCGGTTGATAACAATGTCTTTCCTTCGCCAGGGACAGACTCCAGCAATACATGTCCCTTTGCCGTCAGGGCTATAACGAGTAAATCTACGCCGGTTTCATGGCCTTTTACAACCTTGCCCAGATTGTCTCTCAAGTCCCGAGTCAGTTTTATAGCCCGTTCAAAATCCATAGTACTCATTGCACTTATCTCTCAATTTTATAATCAGTATCAGTCGAGGCAACAAGGTTCATCCTGTGTAGATATGAACCAGCAGCATGATCACTACCCACAAAAATCGTATAACAACTCTCCGGGGTCACTCTGTATCAGTAATATATTTATGAAAGACGGGCAGCATATGACAGTACCCATATTGAATATTCTGTACACTGCTCCCCATTCAGCCCCCCAGGCCATTTTTTCCAGGGCAAATCACTGCCATGGACAACTTATTGATATGACATAGCCATACTGACAGTCACTTTCGTACAGAACCTGTGCGGTTAAAGATCTGTGATCAGGCAGAGCGGTAAGGCTGCTTGGTATTCAACGCAGTTACCTTGCTAACAACAAATGAAATAAATACTACAGCCTTACAAAAAATAAGGCAAACATCCGGCGCGGAAGTCTAAAATATCCTTCACATTGCCATAATCCGGAATATGGAAAAACAGCATACCGGTTGACTGTCGTCCGTTACTGGAACCGAAACTGCAGGTAACCGTTCTGCTGTTCAAATGCCGCAACGGTCGCTTCTGGCGGCTTCAGCGACTCAATATTAATACCCATTAATTGGCCGCGATAAACCTCACGTTGCATATCCGGGTCGTTCGGATCGATCGGCATGCCATCAATAAAAATACCCTCTATGCGGTATTGCACGCTCGCCGGTCCGGTACGTTCAATCTGGCCTACAGTGAGCAAATTGTATTCATTGCGGGAAGAAATCAACCTGGCAGATAAATTCAGATGGTCCGCCCGGATATAGAAACGTACATCCTTCATGAACGGAAAACCGTCACCACCAACCAGCGCATTCAGGTTTTCCTCTGTCAACTGCCAGGTATGCCCGGTCGTATCCATCTTGTCGAGTACCGCACCGACGCCCTGATCGGCTATCTTACTCGCGGCCCAGTTAAAGAACAGCGTAAAGGTTGTGCCGCGTAACTCTTCCCAGTCTTCCGCAATGCGGTAGGCGATATAAGGTTCTGCAAACGGCGAGACCAGTCCTTCCGGTACGTTCGCCAGCTTCTCATCCCTGGCCTGCGAAGCGGTACGAAACGGAACCAGCAGATCTGCATAGCGACGCAGCGAAACTTCCTGGCCCTGCAGCTTGTTGTATGAATCAGCCAGTTTTGCCAGTGCGTCAAGATCTTCACCCAGACGTTTCTGCATCAACTCGGTACTGGCCAATACGTCTATCGGGTCCTGCGCGCCCGCCCAGAGGGCACCCAGTGCACTGCCAACATAAACATCATAAAAGCGGATTCGCTGCACCGCAGAATCTGCCTGGGTATCATAATCAGCACGTGCCTTATCTACTTCAGGTTCGAGTGCGGCAATACGCCCGCCTACACTGTCCAGTTGCTGTTGCAGCATACGAGTGCTGGCCGACGGCTCGTTAATGTCCTGCACAAAATACGCAAACACGCCAGACAGGTGGGCAAACGCACGCGGTACCAGCAGCCCGGTCACAAGGACGAGCGACAGTACCAGTAACAGGCGGGCCTTGTTCATTTGTCTCCCATACCAATAGCGCGCTGACTGGCGAGACCGCCACCAAGCAGGGCAAGCACAGGGCCGGTCACCAGCACCACACCGATAACCAGCATGGGTGATGTCAGCTGGTTCGACATGAAGGGTACCAGCGAAATAATGACCTGCTGGATCACTTCACCGAGATATAGAAAAGCCGCCCCGGCAAGGATAGATGAAAACGTACCCAGCAAAAACGCCTCAACCAGAAACTGGGCACGGATACCCCACGGCCCAACGCCGACCCAGCGCTGGATCTGGATTTCAACTTCGCGATTAAGTACGGCCAGCTGCATCGCTGTCAGACTCATCAGTAAAGCAGCGATAAAGAAACCGATGATCAGGATTACACCACCTTTCTGGATACCGTTTGAAATCCGGTAGAGTACCTCGGCAAATCCCTGGCCCCAGATTACATCACCCACACCGCTCATCCCACGAATTGCCTCAACCGTCGGTGTGGCCTGGGTCGGATCTTTCAGTTCAACGGAAAGGCTGTCGGCAAACGCATCCGCCGGTAATGCATTCATTAGCGTCTGCCGACCGAAGACCGGCGCCAACTGTTCGTATACCAGCTCACCTTCCAGCACCTTTACTCCGGCAACACCGGGCAGCGCCTGGATTTGCGGAACCAGGACTTCAGCGGCGGTACCGTCCGCTGGGAACACCCGGACCTGCACCTGTCGCTCCAGCATCGTTGCCACCTGGGCGATGTTCGCATTCAGCCAAAGGAAGCCACCAAACATCAGCAGCGTCAACGTCAGCAAAACGACCGTGGCCACACTGGCCCATGTATTACGCGCGATACCTTCACGCGCCTCTCTTAACCTGTAGAAAATTGCCCAGAGACTCATTTCGCACCTGCCTGTTTGTCTTCTGCCCAGTAACCACCCATCGTATCACTCTCGACCCGGCCATTTTTCATGCGTATTACGCGGCGAGACAGCCGGTTAACTACATCTACAGCATGGGTGGCAAATACGATGGTGGTCTTGTGTTCGCGGTATACCCGATCAAAAATATCAAGTACGCGGTCGGTATTTTCCGGATCCAGATCACCGGTTGGCTCATCGGCAATCAGCATCTTTGGCCGGTTAATCAGTGCACGGCCAACAGCAACCCTCTGTTGTTCGCCGCCGGACAACTCACTCGGCAAGCGATGAGCCTTCTCGTGCAACCCCACCAGCTCCAGAATTTCCATAGTTCGGCGACGGACTTCTGCGGGCGGCATCGCCAGCACTTCTGCGCCGTAGGCGATATTCTCAAATGCAGTTTTTTTCTCAAGCAGACGGAAGTTCTGGAAGATGATCCCCATCGAGCGCCGCAGGCGACTGCCCGGTGTGCGCGCCACATCCTCACCACCGATCAGGACCTTGCCTTGATCCGCCACCACTTCCTTGTACAACAGTTTCAGCAAGGTGGATTTACCCATGCCGGATGCACCGACCAGAAACACCCACTCCCCGGACCCTATCTTCAGCGAAACATTATCAAGCGCGGTAAACCCCGCGTTCTCATAACGTTTGTGTACGTGTTCAAGTACGATGTCGATGGCCAGCCCCTCCTCTACTTGTCATTAAATTACAGCCGGATCAGCCGATCCGCTTGCGCTTGAAAAACAATATAATGCCCAGAATCAATACGCCACCAGTCAGTCCGTATAGCAGACTACGATTGGTCTGGATGACCGGTTCGGCGTTTGCACTGTCCAGTGCTGCCTGGGATGCCGTGTCAGCAACAACGGCCTGCACAGGCTCTGCCTCAAGATACATCCACAAGGTCAGTTCAGCCTGTTTGCGTACAAAGGACTTTCTGATAGTCCTGCCCTGCCATTGTACGAGATCGGTAGGTCCGTTGGCGACGCGACCATGCGAATACATCGGCATCGTGGTTCCACCTACGGTGATGAAATAGCTACTGCCGCCGTCAGGGTTCGTGCGTGATTCCACCTGTGAAATCTGGCCGGTCGGACCGGATTCCAGTCCGCGTTTCTGCAACAGCGCAACACCTTCGGTGGTAGCAAAATGACCGCCGATAAAGCTCGCCGCTTCAGCCTTGGTCAAACCGGCATCTGGCTGATCGAGCACAAGATGTCCCTGAAAAAAAATGTTGTTGATATCCGTATAGCTTGCAGGACCATCCAGTGCCGCAATCACGCCCTGCTCGAGTGCCGCCTTCGACAACGCTTCAGTATCCGGTGTCTCACCACCTTCCCCCAGGTTGTTGTATAACGCCGCCCAGACTGCAAGATCAGCTCGTGACAACGGCGCATCGGGTTCAAATACCGGTGTCTCCGGGATAATGCCCGCTCCAACCAGGATTACGATGTAGAATCTCGCGTCTGAAAACTCGATGTCGGGAAACTGACTGGCATCGTTCTTGATGTGCGCCAGCGCCGGAGTGCTGCCCATTACAACTGCCAGTAACAGCGCTGCAAATAAGAGTGATCCTGCCTGTCTTGTTATACTACTCATGCCGGATTAAGTCCTTCTACTGATCGTTAGATATCTTCGGTTGCCGTTATTCTGCATGCTTATGCGTGGAATGTTCATGTACCGGCTCTGCCGTCTGACCAGCCACCGTTTCAGCTTCCAGATACAACCAGACCGATATATCACCCATCTTACGGATGTAGGATCGCCTGACGGTCAGACCTTTCCACTTGGCGAGACTGGATGATCCGTTACCGACCTTGGCATGCGTATATACCGGCAGGGTGGTATCACCGATTGCAAGGAACTGGCTGCTACCGCCATCCGGATTAGTTTTCGATTCAATACTGGTGACTACACCTGTGGGCCCGGGTAATGCTGCTGTCTTTTCAAGTAATGAACCGACAACCTGTGTAGCCAGACCAGCAACCAGATAACTGGCAGCCTGGGCCCGGGTTGGTGTCGCTTCGGCCTGAGCGGCGGTGCCTTTACCCTGCATGAATACCGTATTGATGTCCGCATAGCTAGCATCACCTTCCAGCGAGGTTACCAGCCCCTGTTCCAGCGCGGCACTTGCCAGTGCCTTTATATCCGCTTTGTCTGCGGACTTCAGCAAACCGGCTGTGTGTGCGGCCCAGGCGGCGAGATCAGTTCGTGAAAACTTTTTTTCAGGTTCAAACTGCGGCGTTTCCGGAATAACCCCCGCACCAACGAGCAATACGATGTCAAACCGGGCCTCGGAGGTCTTGATGTCCGGAAACTGGCTGGTTTCATTCAATATGTGCGCCTGCACCTGTCCGCTTGCGAGCAACACTAAGATCGAAACCATCTGTAGTGCCATTCTGTTCAATTTTGTCATCATCATTCCCTCCGTTTATCCCTTCCCTGATATCTTCACAATCGCCGCGTCGACAGCCTCGCGCACACGTTGCTCTGTATCAGTTGTGGATTCCTGCAATGTCGCCAAGGCCGCGCCGGCAGACGGGCCCAGCTGACCGAGTGCAATCGCCGCTGCCATTCTGACACCGGCCTGCTCGTCCTTCAGACTGTCAGACAAGGCCGACACCACCTCGGCAGACACCTGCGCACGGTGCTGACCAAGTGCAAGTGCAGCGACGCCTCGCACCTGCCACTCTGCATCCTTCAGTGCTTCCATCAGCGGTGACAGCGAAGTCTCGCTTTCCGAACCAACCACACCGAGTGCCCGCGTGGCAGTCCAGCGCACCGTCCAGCCAGTACCGATTACCAGTTTTTCAGAGGCTTCGCCAACGGCATCAATCACCTTGCATGCTTCGATGCCTGCTGTACCGGTCTTGGTTGCTGCGATGGCGAGTGCCGGTATCGCATCCTGCGCAGCAGGACCCATTTGCTCCAGCGCAAACGAAGCGGCTTCACAAACGCGCGAATCCTTGTCAGCCAGTGCGTTTGTCAGTGCACCTACAATAGTACCTGCGGAAGGATCGCCTACCACGCCCAGCGCACGGGCAACAGCCCAGCGCACGACCCAGTCCTCATCATTCATTATCTGTATCATTAGCTGGATGGTTTCGGGATCAGTCTGGTGGTCTGTCTGCTCACCAATCGCCCACAAGGCCCTGGCGGAGGCCCACTGTACCTGCATGACCGGATCCCCCAGTGCAGCTGCCAGCGCCGGAACCGCTTCAATCGCACCTTCGCCCATTGTACCCAGCGCACGTGCAGAGCCCCATCTGACCGGAACACTATCGGCCTTTAAACCTTCTATCAATACAGGCACTGCCGTTATACCGATCTTGGACAGCGCCTCTACAACCTGCTCGGCCACTCGCCAGTCCGGGTCGCGTAGATTTATTGCAAGCTGGGTCACGGCTTCGCTCGCATCGGAGCCAAGATTGCCCAGTGCATCTGCCGCACCCGAGCGAATTTTCCAGTCCGGATCCGACAAGGCCTTGATAAGATCAGGCAATGCCTGTTTGCTGTCAGGCGCCAGACCTGTCAGCGCCAGTATCGCTGCGTTACGAATATCAACGGATTCAACCGTTAGCAACTTGCGGATCTCGGGGATGGCAGCATTTGCTGTAGTACGCAAGGTTGCCAGTGCGAGCGCTGCACTGCGACGGACAACCCAGTCGCTATCCTGCAATGCGCCAACCAGACCGTTCACCGCCTCGGCAGAACCCTCTCCTGTAGCCACAAGCGCACGCACACTGGCCCGTCGCACTTCCTTCTCGACATCTCCCAGCAATACGACAAGTTTGGGTACAGCAGCTGCGCCATCCTTGCCGGCAGAGGCAAGGTTATCTGCTGCATCACGACGTGCGGTCCACAGCGGGTGATCCAGTGCTGTGATCTGTCTTTCGACATTGACCGCTGCAAATACAGAGGTGGTTGCAAGCAAATACAGACAAACTGAATACTTCAGGATTCCGGAAATTTTCATGAACAATAGCGCTACTATCCCTGGACGGGTTCTGGAAGGAAACTTTTTTTATTCTCTACATACACGGCGCGGTTCCAAAAAACGTTGCATGCGCGAAACGGAGATAAACTCCTAGTATCAGTTACTAACTGCATCATCATATCGGTCAGGCAACTGTTTCGATACAAGGCCGTTTTTATCCGTCGCAGACTCTAGCGGATTATTCAGTAATTTTCCATCAATAAAATGGACTTTCATTTTTAAAAAAGTGTCACTGAAATATCCTGAACATCCTGTTATCAGGGTGAATGATAAAGACTCTCATCACCGTCTTTCCTGAACTCGATAGCTGTGAACCGGGTATCGTAAAGCGTATTCCCGTCCTCACGTATCAGCTTGCGCGACTGTTCGCGGCTGATACCGTTAACAGCCGTAAAATCTCCCAGCAGGAAGGTCTCGTAGCTGTCATCGCCATGATGGGAAAAATAGATCTTGACGATATGGTAGTCCTTGTCGAAGTGATAAAAGTACACCTGACTGCTACCGTGCCCAGGATGATCACCGGCCGCCTCGGCATTGTGCTGATGCTTTTCAGTATTCTCATTCTGATGTTCGGCTTTGGCTTCTACCTGGTGTTCAGCTTTCGCTTCTTCATGCTCCCCGGCTGAATGCCCGGCATGTTCTGCATGATCACCCTCTTCGGCCTTGCTCCAGTAACTGTCTACTGGCCCGCCTTTGTAGGTGATTTTCACCACTTCAGTTGGTACACCATCAACAGCATCCTTGCCTTCGTAGCTGATGGCAGGGCCACTATCTCCAAGTATGAAAGGCAGACTGAACCGGTAGAAGGCATCCGAGATCAGACGTTTCGCTTCCTTGACCTGATCGGCATCACCGGGTTTGCCATCAACGACAGCCCAGAATTCTTTACCGTCCCAGCCGTAAATCTGTTTGCCCTTGCTGCTGCTGATCTCCATCCGGTAGCCATGGCCCTTGATGTCCATCGTATGGTCAAGTTCCATCTGCAATAGCCCGGTATCGGTATTGCGTGCCTGCGACTCATGGACAACCAGCGTGGACATGCCGTCCCAGGCAGACTTGCCTGCCTTCTGTGCTGCCATCATAATGAGATCCTGCGCCTGACTCGACGCATCGGCCTGACTGAAACCCGGCACCAGCAGCAATGTTGCCAGCAATCCGTTAACTATCAACCTTCCCCTGAATAATCCTGACATGACTGTAGTCATCTGCTGACCCTCATCTGATTAAAACCCCGCTCAAAACTGTAGCAAACCTGTAGCAAATTTTCCGGATTATTTGGGCGGTGGAGCCAGGATAACCCGGACGGTCTTACATACATGTCAGTATTGTAACCCGCAACTATGTAAATATGATGGATTCTGAATGGATAACTATTACACCAGTGCAGATCGCAAGATCCGGGTGGGATAAGTCCCGGCTCTGTGCTAGTTTTTAAACATGAATGATTACGAGAAAATTGCGCGCGCGATCTCTTATCTGTTTGATCACGCGCTGGAACAACCTGATCTCCAGACACTGGCAGACCAGGCAGGACTGAGTCCGGGGCATTTCCAGCGTAAATTTACGGCCTGGACCGGTGTATCACCAAAGGCCTTTTTGCAGAACCTGACACTCGAACAGGCACGTGAGATGCTCACTCATGGCAAACAGGTAGAAGAGACGGCCTGGGCAACCGGCCTTTCCAGCCCCGGCAGACTGCATGACCTCTGCGTCAAACTGGAGGCTGCAACACCGGGCGAGATCAGTCGTGGCGGACTCGGCCTTACCATCCATTACGGATTTGGACCCACCCCATTTGGCGAATGTCTGCTGGCCGACACCCCGCGTGGGATCTGTTATCTGGCCTTTGTTGCTGGCCAGGACACTGAAGCCTTACAGGAAGAATTACATCGACTCTGGCCCAAGGCCACGATTACACACAAACCAGACAGCGCACTCGGACTGATACAACAGATTTTTAACCTGGAATCCGTCATGGACAACACTCCATTGCGGGCATATGTGAAAGGGACGCAATTCCAGTTGCAGGTCTGGCGTGCGCTACTGAAGATTCCGGCGGGCCACCTGGTCAGTTACGGTGATATCGCCATCAAAGTCAAAAAACCGGATGCCTCGCGTGCAGTCGGTACGGCCGTGGGCGCGAACCAGTTGGCCTATCTGATCCCTTGCCACCGTGTAATTCGCAATACCGGTGTCATCGGGGACTATCGCTGGGAAAGCGCACGCAAAAAACTGATATTGATGTGTGAGTACAGCAGAAAAAAAACCCCGCACGAAGGCGGGGTCTATACGTAAGTCCGTGGTGGGTTATTTACTGCGGTACGACGTTTACAGCGCTTGGGCCTTTTGCACCACGCTCGGTGTCAAAGGTAACCTTCTGGCCTTCAGCCAGGGTCTTGTATCCAGTAGCCTGGATCACGCTGTGGTGCACGAATACATCATCGCCACCACCATCCGGTGTAATAAAACCATAACCCTTGCTTGCGTTAAACCACTTTACTGTACCTGATGCCATGGTTGATAACCTCAAAGTTGAAATTAATGTGTACTGTGCAGATTGATACTGAGATATTACGGTGAGTCTGCTCTCTATACACTGCGGGGAACCAGCCGAATCTACTAGTTAAAATGCACTGAAAAAATACGATATATGATATTTAATCAACACGCTACGGATTTTTTAAGCCAAAAAAACAACGGAATTACGCTGTTTCATGCTGAAACCCGTCAGAGTCAACTGCCAATCTTCCTCGCCTTCCGCCACCCTGCATAATAATTAACTCTTTGTTTTTTATAAACTAATTACTTTATGCCATCCGGTTAACGGGCTGACGCACTCAGCGGGCATTAAATGCTTTGATATCAACGGTCCCAGAGGTGATTCAAGTCGAAGACCTGCAATATGATTATGCTAATGGCACCCTTAGTATCCCGTTGTCGGGTAATAACATATGCAAATGCTGCCTTATAGGGATAGAATACGTCCACTTTCAGGAAGTCCTTATGTCAGATATAGAAGCTGGTCCCTCCCTCGATTTCCGTTCCCTGTCACTCGCAGAAGCCGTACTCGATGCACTCAAGGATGTTGGATATGAATCCCCATCCCAGATCCAGGCCCAGACCATACCGCATGTACTGGCGGGTCGGGACATCGTCGCTCAGGCACAGACAGGTACCGGAAAAACCGCTGCATTTGCACTACCACTATTATCGCGTATCGACCTGAAAAATTCGAATCCGCAGGTACTGGTGCTGGCCCCGACCCGGGAGCTGGCCATCCAGGTATCCGAGGCGTTCCAGCGCTATGCCTCACATATGAAAGGTTTCCATGTATTACCCATTTATGGTGGCCAGGACTACACCATCCAGCTGAAACAGTTAAAGCGTGGCGTCCATGTGATTGTGGGTACGCCGGGAAGGGTGATGGATCATATGCGCCGTGGCACGCTGAAACTTGATTCGCTGCGTTGTCTGGTACTTGATGAAGCCGACGAAATGTTACGCATGGGCTTTATTGATGATGTCGAATGGATCCTGGATCAATCACCGGCAGGCCGCCAGATTGCGCTGTTCTCGGCCACAATGCCCGACGCCATCCGCCGTATTGCCAAGAAACACCTGAAGTCGCCTGAAGAGATCACCATCAAGGTCAGAACGACCACGGCAGAATCGATACACCAGCGATACTGGCTGGTCAGCGGTCTACACAAACTTGATGCACTGACCCGCATCCTCGAAGCCGAGACGTTCGACGGCATGATCGTGTTTGTTCGAACCAAGACACTGACGACCGAACTGGCTGAAAAACTAGCGGCCCGGGGTTATTCGGTTGCCGCAATGAGTGGGGATATCCAGCAGAAGCAACGCGAGCGCACGATAGAACGTCTCAAATCGGGGCATCTCGATATCATCGTCGCTACCGACGTTGCTGCGCGTGGGCTTGATGTGGACCGTATTAGTCACGTCATCAATTACGACATCCCGAATGATACCGAATCGTATGTACATCGTATCGGCCGCACCGGACGTTTTGGACGCAAAGGCGAGGCCATTCTGTTTATCGCACCTCGTGAGAGACACATGCTCAGCGCGATAGAACGGGCAACAAGGCAGAAGATCGAACTGATGGAACTGCCCTCAACCGAAATGCTGAATAACAAACGCATGGGTCAGTTCACCCAACGTATCACTGACACACTGGCGACCGAACAACTCGAATTTTTCCACCAGCTGATCGAGAAATACCAGCAGGAACACAACATACCCGCAATCGAAATTGCCGCCGCACTCGCCAAGCTGGTCCAGGGTGACACACCCTTATTACTGAAAGCACCGGCGAAGACCCGTGAACACGAGGCCCCACCCGCCAGGCGCGATCGCCCGGCCGATAGCAGACGCGAGCGACCGTCGCATGATCAGAAGTCCGTCAAACGAGATGACCGTGAGCGCAGCCCTGTTAAACAGGAAAGGCCAGCCAGCGCTACACCGCGTCGTGATGACGATAATCGCAAACGTCCACCGGCCCGGGACTTTGACAAGACAGCAAGTCCGGATCGCAAGGAACGCTTTAAAAAGCCGGAGCGCCCGGCACCACGTGCGGATGATTCCTATAAGAAACCAGTGACGGCTGAAAGGACCGAATCACTCGCCGATTCAGCTGTCCCGACCGTTTCCACGCACCCAAAACCGGGCATGGAGCGGTTCAGACTCGACATCGGCAACAAGCACGGGATCAAGCCTGGCAATATCGTCGGCGTGATTACCTCGGAAGCAGGGCTGACCAGTCGCAACATTGATCAAATTACCATCTTTGAACACTATACTACCGTCGATTTGCCCAAGGGTATGCCCAAGGACATTTACCATGAACTAAAAAATGTGCAACTGGCCGGACAAAAACTGAACCTCCGCAAGGTAGAGGGTTTTGAACGCGCACCGGACCACATCAAACCGCCGGCAAAACTGACCACACTCGGACTGAAGAGCCCGCGCAAAAAGTTCAAGAAGAAGCGACCGGAAAAATAACAGTCTGGCCGGATTTGTGACTAGCGGTTGCTATGGACTATCTGTTGCACAGCCTGATGCAGGTATTGGCGCAGTGTGCGAAGATCATAATCAACGGGTATGTGTACAAAACCAGACTGCGCGCCCGTCTGACGACAATACTGGGCCATCAGATACATCGAATAATTACACACATAGGTACCGGCGTCATAGGTGACCGTCGTCAGTTCATTCTGCGGCAGTGTTAGCGTGACATAACTTTCGCGTGAGCCACCCACAATAATCGGAGTCGGCGCCTTACCAACTGACTGTTGCAGGTTCTTCGCCTTACGCTCAATACGTAGCTTGCGTGCCCGCGGATGCTGCCCCAGACCAATGATCCTGTCAGGTCTGATTCGCGCAAGGGTCTCGTTGAACATCGCCGCATCAAACCTGACATCGAAAACCCGCTTCTTCAACATCTGCGTTTCATCTATTCGTGCGAGCACCTGCTCTGTAATGTTCGAGGTGTAATCAGCGTAGGGTTTGAATCCATAAACAAATATGCGCATGCGCTGGTCCTTTGCAATCCAGTTGCCAAACAGTAATTTAGACCTATAATGTTATTGTATAATATTACAATTTAATGAATCCTTATAATACGTGAAGATAAGACGCGCACTGCTCTCGGGCTGGCTACTGGTATGCCTGCTATTGGCCGGGCAGTTTTCGCTGCTGGTCCATGAGGCGGACCATACCAATCTCGCGACCTCCACACCTTGCCTTGTCTGTCTTAACCATTCAAACTTCGAGGGTGCCGCACCGACGCCGGTTCTCGTATTCAAAGTAGAAATTACGGCTGAGCCGGTCATTGAATTTGTCAGTACCCCAATCGCCAAACGTTACCTACTCTCAGCTCCGAACCGCGCGCGCCACCCCGCTACTCCTGAAGTCGTATCCCTAAACCGTTTATTCAATGCAGTGTGATGCTGCATCTGTACGTTTATTTCAGGAGATGAAAATGTTAAATCGTTACTTCGTTATGGCGATGTCGATCGTCGCCCAGTTCGGGTTAGCTCACAGTCTGTCTGCCCAGGGCTCAGACATAGAAGAAATCCGTATCACCGCAGACCCGCTCAGCAATGTGGATAACCACCTGATCCAGCCCGCATGAATTCTCGGCAAGAAGGATTTGAACAAACGCAGCATCCAGAACATCGGTGAGACCGTCTCGCATGAGCTCGGTGTCAGCTCCAGTGATTTTGGTGCCGGGGTGGGTCGACCGGTCATCCGCGGACTAGGTGGCGGTCGGGTCAAAGTACTCGAAAGTGGTATCAGCACAATGGATACCTCCACCGTCAGTAACGACCATGCAACCACGTCTGAACCGGTATTTGCAGAACAGATTGAAATCCTGCGCGGGCCGGCCACGCTGCTGTATGGCAGTGGTGCCAGCGGTGGTCTGGTCAATGTGGTCACCAATCGTATACCGGTACGGATGCCGGAAGGTGTGGAAGCCGATGCGCTGGCCCAGTACGAATCCGTCAATAATGGCTATACCACTGCCGCCAGTGTAAACGCTGGTGAGAGCAATCTGGTATTGCATCTGGATGGCATGAAACGGGATGCGGAAGACTATGATATCCCTGGTTTTGCCGAACTGGAGCCCGATGCAGGCGAGGAACCCGGCACTGTCGAAAATTCCGCACTGGAAACCGAAAGTTTAGCAGCCGGACTTTCTTTTATAGGTGATACCGCCACATTTGGTGTGGCAGTCAGCGGCCTGAACTCAAACTATGGCATCCCTGGCCATCATATAGAGGAAGCGGCCGTGCCAGCCACAGTGGAAGAAGAAGGCGGTGTCAGCATCGACCTTGAACAGGTCCGCTACGATTTTTTGGGTAGTGTAAAAAATCCGCTGTCCGGTCTCAGCGAGATCAAGACGCGCTGGGGATACAACGATTACGAGCATGCAGAAATCGAACCGACCGGCGATATTGGTACCAGATTCATGAATGAAGAACTGGAAGGCCGTGTTGAATTTATCCACGTACCGCTCGGCGCCAATGACTGGAATGGAGTGTTCGGTGTACATATGAACCAGCGTGATTTTGAAGCTGTGGGCGAAGAGGCGTTTGTACCGGCCTCCGAACAGGATGCGCTTGCCCTGTTCCTGGTGGAGAAGGCCGACTTTGGGCAATGGCATGTGGATCTCGGGGCGCGTTATGAAAACCAGCAAACCGATAATATCAACGGTGACAGTGTCGAACACGATCTCGTCAGCCTCAGCGGCGGTCTGAACTATGACTACATAGAAGGTTACCAGATTGGTGCCTCGGTTGGTCGCAGTCAACGTGGGGCCTCTATCGAGGAGTTGTTTGCCTTCGGTCCACACGCGGCCACCAATTCATTCGAGGTGGGCAGCCTCGATCTGGTCGATGAAACTTCAACGAACATTGATCTGCACTGGCAACACGAAGGCGATAGCCAGACATTCATGGTCAACCTGTTCTACAACCGCATAAACGATTATGTCTACCAGCTGGAACAGGACCTGAATGGCGACAGTGTTGCCGACCGTGTTGAGGCCGACTTCAGTGGTGACCCTGCCGAAATACTTGATCCAGCCAATGAAGAAGAACCATTATTGCTGTTTCATACGCAGGACGACACCCAGTTTCTCGGTTTTGAACTGGAGACGGTCATCCGCCTGGTCGACACCGAACAGGACTCAGTGGATCTGCGCCTGTGGACCGACTATGTCGACGCCGAACTGACTGACGGCACCAACCTGCCCCGCATCAGCCCCTGGCGCCTTGGTTCCAGTGTTGATTATGAATCCGGTCCCTGGGTATTTAATCTCGACTACACACTGACCGGCAAGCAGGACCACACGGCGCCACTGGAAGATCCCACTTCCGGCTACCATATGTTAAATGCGTATGCGGCCTATACCTTTGATTCGCCCGCCTCCGCACTGACCGTGTTTGTCAGGGCGACCAACCTGCTCGACGAAGAGGCACGTCGGCATACCTCGTTTGTAAAGCATATTGCACCTCTGGCAGGACGATCCGGCCTGCTCGGATTGCGCGTAACATTCTAGCCTGACCTCTCCAAAGCCGGTGCGGCACAATTCCGCATCGGCTTTTTTATATAAGCGATATAATCCTTTCCCATGTCAGACCATCCCGCCAATATCGAATACCAGCAGTACCTGGACGCCCGGGGACTGAACTGCCCCCTGCCGGTCCTGAAGGCCAAGTTTGCGCTGGTCAAGATGCTGCCGGGTGAGGTGCTGTATGTCGAGGCAACCGACCCGCATGCCAGTATTGACTTTCAGGCCTATTGCGCGCGCAGCGGGCATGAGATCCTCAACACTGCCACCAAAGCTGAAGTCATACACTTTTACATACGCCGTGCTGCAAAACCGACTGTTGTGTAGATATACCCCAAAAAGAGGATGTTTACATCGTGATTTGCCGTGTATATATGACTAGGGTAAATACTGTTAGCTGAATAACGGAGGCCTTATGTCTGCAAAAAAATATACTCGGAGTTGATGACAGCGCCACCACGGGTAACCTGATCCGTCTGCATCTGGAGAATCTTGGTTATTGGGTAACGGCGCTGGCGAACAGCGCTGAAAAGTCCCTGCAAGCTATTGAGCAGGAGTTGCCGGATCTGGTTCTGATGGACATCAATCTGGGCGAAGGCATCAATGGCATTGAAGCGGCAACATGTTCCGGTGATCTACGTCACCGCCTATTCGGATGAAAAAACGCTGGCAGCGGTCAAACAATCAATGCCATACGGGTTTATCAACAAACCGATCCGACCGAAGGATCTGAAGGTCAATATCGAAATTGCGCTTGCACGTACCTCCGCCGACGGCCAGCCCGGGATCAAGGATACGGATTACTCGGTCAACGAACAGGCCAGCAACCGACTCGATTATTCGATATTATCGGAGGCGCTGGACCATCTGGTCTCCGGCTCATCATGATCAACGATCAATTACAGGTGTATTTCCGTAATCGCTCTGCCGACATCATCCTTGAGAATAATCCGGCGCTGTCGATCGGGGACAACGTGCTCGACTGCGCCAGTCCGCGCATGAAAAGGGACATCATCCGTTCAATACGCGATAAAACTAGCACCGTGTTTACGCTGAATCACCAGGCTAATACGCTGCATTTTTTACTGTTCCCGCTGGTCGCGAGAGTTGGTGATCGGGACAAGCCGGTGCAGGGCTCTGTTCTGTTCCTGTTTGACAGTGTGAACGATGCCCAACGAATAGAGGATCTGGTGCGCACGATGTACAAGCTGTCACCCACCGAGGCCAGGATTGCCTCGCGTCTGGTGTTTAATCCTTATCTGGCAGATATATCAGCTACACTCAGTATCACCTACAAACCGCAAGGACGCATCTGAAACGGATTTATCAGAAGACCGAGACCAAGCGCCTGCCCGCGCTGTTCCAGAAGATCGTCACCGGGCCGGCGGGATTGTTTGTCCACACGACCGACTAGGGAGTCGGTCGCGCCGCTCAGGTAGCGGGATTGATAACGTGCGTATGCGTGATTTTTGCGGTCTTGCCTAGCATGATCGAGGCCGAGCAATACTTCTCCGCCGATAGAGTGATCGCACGCTCGACCTGCTTGTCCTGCAGGTTATTGCCGGTCACGACAAAATGCAGATGTATATCAGTAAACACCTTCGGGTCGGTCTCCGCCCGTTTCGCTGAAATCTCAAGCCGGCAGTCCTGAATCTCCTGACGCGCCTTCTGCAGTATATGGACCACGTCGAAACTGCTGCACGCACCCATCGCCAGCAACAGGTTCTCCATCGGCCGTGGCCCGAGGTTCCTGCCACCACTCTCCGGCGGGCCATCCATCAGCACACGATGACCGCTCGCGGTTTCACCTACAAAGGCGGCACCACCAATCCAGTTTACTTTAGCTTCCATCCCGAAACTCCAAATGGTTGATTTTGCGTAAAAAGAGATACATAGTACCCGATCATAACCTTAGTAATAAACAATCCTGGGTATTAAACTACCGAACAGGGGGAAAGACGGTAAATCCGTTACTGAAACTGCAAGATAACTTGACTCAGCGATTTCTGGAGCACTGTCACCGGAAATCCTATCCATCTAAACAGATGATTATTCGCGAGGGCGACCCGTCTACTGACCTCTACTATATAATCAGCGGTTCCGTCACCGTACAAGTTGAGGACAAAAAAGGCCGCGAAATCGTGCTGACCTATCTGAATCCCGGAGACTTTTTTGGCGAGCTCGGCCTGTTTGATGACTCGCTAAAGCGCAGTGCCTTCGTCCGCGCCAAGGAAAAGTGTGAAATCGCCCAGATCAGTTACGATCGGATGAAAAGTCTGCACGAAATTTTCCCCGATTTGCTGTTTGCCATCGCCTCACAGCTGGCCCTGACCGATGTGAAGGGACGCGTTGCGAGAACACTACTCGACCTGTGCAAGGAACCGGCAGCGATGACACACCCGGACGGCATGCTGGTCCGCATTACCCGCCAGGAGCTCGGCCGTATCGTCGGTTGCTCACGCGAGATGGTTGGCAGAGTATTAAAAGACCTGGAAGAGGATCACCTGATCGACGTTTCGGGCAAATCGATCGTCGTCTTCGGAACGCCTTAAACGCAGGCAATAAAGGCCAGTGGAAGGCCTGAATCAGGGGTGTGTCATCCCGAGCGCAGCCGAGGGATCTCAAGATTCCCCGCATCCATACTTGACAACCCGGGCCTGAGTAACCAGAATTCGCCTTTCCCGGGACTGCCCGGTCCGGAACATGCGGTTTTCTGACGTGTTTATCCCAATATTGGCTATGTAGCTCAGACGGTTAGAGCACAGCACTCATAACGCTGGGGTCGGTGGTTCGATTCCACCCATAGCCACCAATTCAAAATCCAAGCACATCCAAAGAAGTCTTATAACAAGCCTGTAATGCAGTA
>CAMBTO010000005.1 GCA_945870865.1 Klebsiella pneumoniae | reverse complement strand
CTGTCAGCATGTCCGTAGTGAATGTACTGTAGTGTATGGCATAATCACCAAAGACCTTGGCCTGCTCGGCGTTCACGCCTGGCATGCACGTCAGTAATAACAGACCCAACACAATCGAAATATTTCTGACCATGATTCATCCCCCGATAAATAGATTAGAGCATTGTGTCCTGCTTAATATAGCAGACTAAGCGGCCAAGGGTAGAGACAGTTTGTCCAGCGCGTGAACAATCAGAATGAGGTCAGGACCAGGCCTTGCCGAGATCCACCAGTGGATTTACCAGCAGGATAACCGCCAGTTGCAGTGCGACAAAAACCAGGATCGGCGAGAAGTCGATACCACTCGCCGGGGGTAACAGCTGTCTGGCACGTCGCAGTAACGGCTCAGTCAGCTTGTAAAGTATCACGGTCGCAGGATTGTACATGCCCGGATTGACCCAGCCTATCAACACCTGGATAAAGACGGCGATAATAAACAGATAGATAACCCTGTGCAGGATCAGTGCGATGCTAGTGATTAACAAACCGGCGAACGCCGGACTCTGCCCATAGGTAGTGAGACTGACCAGAAAAACCTCGACCGCCTTGATCGTCAGCATCAACAACAGTGATGACCAGTCTACACCCCGGAATCCCGGAATAAATCTGCGTAGGTAGCGCAACGGCGGGTTGGTCAGGCGTACCAGAAATTGCGAGATGGGATTATAAAAATCTGCACCGACCTGCTGCAGCAGGAAGCGCAGGAGGACCGCGAGCAGATACAGGTCAAAAACTGTACTGATCACGAAGACAAATGCCTTTGAGAGATAGCCTCCGCTCATTTCAAGTCGCCCAGCGAGGCGGCTAGTTCTTCCGAACGTCGTTTTGCGGCGGACAAGGCGTCCATGAATACCTGTTCCAGCTGGCCCTGTTCTATCAATACATTCAGAGCCTGTTCAGTCGTACCACCGGGTGATGTAACCTGGCGTCTCAGCGTCGCGGCGTCGACATCGGTTTCAAGCGCCATCTTGGCAGCGCCAAACGCGGTCTCCAGTGTCAGCAGTCTGGCCTGTGCGGGTGGCAGGCCCAACCGGACAGCAGCCTTTTCCATCATCTCCATGACGAGGAAGAAATAGGCAGGCCCACTGCCCGATAGCGCGGTTACTGTGTCCATCGCCGCCTCGTTGTCAAGCCAGATGGCCAGCCCAACCGAGCGCATAATAGCCTCGGTGAGATCGCGCTGACCCGGTGTAACAGCGGTATTGGAATACAGGGCCGAGGCGCCGTTGCGGATCAGCGCCGGTGTATTCGGCATCACCCGCACAACCGGTTGTCCTGCGCCAAGCAGCTGTGCCAGTGTGGCAAGGCGTATGCCAGCCGCAATCGAGATTATCAGCTGGCCTTCGTTGATATGGCCATACAGGCGCGACACGGTGTCTCCGAGCATCTGCGGCTTGACCGCCAGCACGATCACATCGGCATCGGCGACAGCCTGAATATTGTCTGTAAATATTTCGATGCCAAACCTGTCGGCAAGCGCCTGTAATTTTGCGGTATCCTTGTCGGCACCGCGTAAGGCGGCCGGGACATGACCATTGGCGATCAGCCCGCCTATCAGACTCTGGCCCATATTGCCGCAACCGATAAATGCAATTCTGGTATTTTTCATGAATATACGCCCTGAAAAGCTGTAATATTTTGCAAGTGTACCCGGGTTGTTAGCTTATGTCTGCCGTGCACCAAAAATGGCGGTGCCCACCCTGACCACGGTAGAACCTTCGGCGACGGCCGCCTCCAGATCATCACTCATGCCCATCGACAGTGTGTCCAGTTGCAGTCCTGTCTGATTCAGTTGTTCGAGCAATAACCGGGTCTGGCGGAAGGCCTGCCGTTGTGCATCGAAATCGTGAGACGCTGCAGGGATGACCATTAGCCCACGCAGTTTCAACTTCGGTAAAGTGATGATCTCGTTGGCGAGCAACTGCGTACCGGCAGGATCAATACCAGATTTACTGGCTTCCGCGCTGATATTGACTTGGATGCAGATATTCAGCGGTGGTAGGTGCACTGGTCGGCCCTCACTGAGCCGTCGGGCGATCCGGCCTCGATCGACCGTGTGTACCCAGGCAAAATTTTCTGCCAGCAGGCGGGTCTTGTTCGACTGGATCGGGCCGATAAAATGCCAGATCAGTTCGGGATCGGGCAATGCCTTAATCTTGTCGAGCGCTTCCTGTACATAGTTTTCACCGAAGTGCAGTTGTCCTGCCTGTCTTGCCAGGCGTATAGCCTCTGCCGGCTGGGTCTTGCTGACGGCCAGCAGTCCGACCGAGCCGGATGGACGGTTGTATTCCTGTTCCGCCGCCACAATTCGCCCACGGTTTTTTTTCAGGTTTTCTGCTATATTTTCCATCGATTTATAGTAGGCTATTATTCAAAAAATCAGTACTATACAGCTGTAACACCATGTATCCTTGATAAAGTAATCAGACATAAATTTACATCGACCCTGTCATCGTAACAGTATGTAGGTAGGCTGCAAGGGTCTATGGTCATGGACCATAAGGAAGCGATGTCGACCAGTGGTCAGCGCGGTATGCAGACGTTTGATATGGCGTTACATAACCTGTACAAGGAAGGCAGGATCGAACTGGAAGAGGCCTTGAGTAATGCCGATTCCCGATCCAATCTTGAAGCAAAGATCAGTTTTGGCTAGATCCAGTAAGGAGTCCACATTTAAACCGGAGACAGGTTCTGGTCAATTATCTGAAAAATCCGGCAGGGGAATATCCATGAATATACACAACAGTTTATTGAACCGGTTACTCGTGGTGGGCCTCGTGCTGACTGCCGCTGGTATACAGGCACAAACAGTGATGGATGAAGTCACTGTCACCGGTATGCGTGATAAACAACAGCTGGGTAAGGTTCCGGCGGCTGTCAGTGTCATTGGTGAGGATACCATCCAGCTCGGTCAACAGCAGCTTACACTGGATGAGTCACTGTCCCGCGTCCCCGGCGTGTTTTTGCAGAATCGTAATAATTTTTCCCAGGCACAGCGTATCTCGATCCGTGGTTTTGGAGCACGTTCACCGTTTGGCATACGCGGCATCCGCCTGATCATTGATGGCATACCGGCCACACTGCCGGATGGCCAGGGCAATGTTGACGAGATCGACCTCGGCTCGGCCAGTCGTATCGAGATCATTCGCGGGGCCGCCTCATCGCTGTATGGCGCCGCCTCCGGCGGAGTGATTAATCTGTTTACCGAAAACGGCCCGGCGCAGCCTTATGTGCAGGCACGTGTATCCGCCGGTGAGTTTGGTTACCGCCAGTATCAGTTGAAGGCCGCCGGTCAGTATCAGCGCCTGAATTATGTGGTCAGCGGTTCGGACCTGGATCTTGAAGGTTACCGTAACAACTCGTTTATCAGTCGCAAAGTGTTGAATACGAAGTTACGCTACGATATAGACACCAGCTCGGATCTGACCATCAGCATCAATCTGCTTGATATACCCGATATGGGTGACCCCGGTGCGTTGAATCAGACCGAGGTGGATACCGATCCGTCACTGGCAAGCCCGACCAGCCTGAGCTTCGATGGCAGCGAGGGTCGCAGTCAGCAAAGACTCGGTTTATTATATCGCAAGCAGTTTGGTGAACATCATGAAGTAATGCTCCGCAACTATTACACACAACTCGATTTTGAAAACAAGCTGACATTCGCTGGTGGCATCCCGCAGAGCAACGGTGGCCAGGTCGAGTTCGATCGTTTCTTTGTCGGTCTCGGTGGCCAGTACAGTTACACCCAGGATGTGCTTGATTACCGCTTCCGCTTTATCTCCGGGTTTGAAACAGACTTCCAGACCGACGACCGCCGCCGCTATGTCAATCTGGCCGGCGGTAATCGTGGTGTGCTGACACTCGATCAAGAGGAGCAGGTCTCCAGCAAGGGTGTCTATGCACAGACGGAGTTTGCCTTGCTCGAAGACGTGCAGCTGACACTCGGTACCCGCTATGACAAGGTCCGCTTTGAGGTTGATGATTATTTTTCTCTGAATCGTTCCGGTGATGACTCAGGCAGCAGTGACTTCGATCGCTTCAGTCCACGCGCCGGCCTGTTGTGGGACCCGTCCGACAATCTGAATATATACCTGAATTATTCAACTGCCTTCGAAACGCCGACCACAACCGAGTTTGCCAACCCCGACGGTGGCGGTTTTAATTCGGATCTGACAACACAGATGGCGGACAGTTATGAGATCGGCATGAAGGGTGGTGTTGATATGCTGGTGTCGCTTGATTACGAGGTCGCACTGTTCCGTATTGATATCGATGATGAAATCGTTCCTTTTGAGGTCGACGGGTTTACCGGCCGGACCTTCTACCAGAATGCAGGCACATCGACGCGTGAGGGTATAGAAGCCGGTGTCAATGCACAGCTGATGCCGGTACTGACCGCGAGTCTGGCCTGGACCTATATCGATGCCAGTTTCAGGCGTTTCCGCACCGCCACGGAAAATCTCGATGGTAAGACAGTCCCGGGTATCCCCAACCAGCATCTGCACGCAGAGCTGCGTTATGATAATCAGGCCGGCTGGTTCAGTACGATAGACCTGCTGTATGTGGATAATTTTTATGCCGACAACGCTAATCTGGTCAATATTGATCCTTATGCCGTTTCAAACCTGCGCTTTGGCTATCAAAAGGAACTCGACAACTGGGTCATTTCGCCGTTCATGAGTCTGAACAACCTGTTCAATGAGGATTACAACTCGAATGTACGCATCAATGCTACCTTCGGTCGGTATTACGAACCGGCCCCGCTGCGGAATGTGTCAGGTGGCGTCACAGCGCGGGTGACATTCTAGATAAATGTTCCTAAATCCACGGCAGTTCTGATTGGCTATGTGGATTCTATCGTTCCAGACACGCTGTGAATACATCCATGTACGCTCGGGCGCCGCATTCATGCGGCTAACGGTCTGTCACGACAGAATCCACATAGCCAATCAGAACAGGATTTCGTAAAAGTTATTTAGGTTACTCTGTTTTTTTAGCGTTTTCCTTTACTAATCAATGCTGCAGGAGGTTCGCCCCTGCCACAATGAGCGGGTAAAAGTGCAGCGTTAGACAAACCGAGCCAACAGTCCGATCAGACTGGCAGGAATCTTTTCTAATCCAAGAGGAACAGCTTAGTCTGCAAAAACCGTCGAGGCCTCAAACACCGGCCCATCAACACAAACCCGTTTCATCGCTTTGCCCGATTCGGTGCTGACCTCAACATTGCAACCGGCGCAGCCACCCACGGCACAGGCCATGTGTTCTTCCAGCGAAACCTGACAGGGGATATTGAAATTAGCGGCCACGCGGGCGACAGCCTTCAGCATCGGCGTCGGGCCGCAACTGTAGATCTCGACCTCGCTCACATCACGTCCCGGTGCAGATAACCAGGCCCGGGCAAGATCAGTAACATAACCCTGGTAACAGCCACTGTAGCCCTGCAGGCTGGCGAGGCGGCAAGGGATGCCCCAGTCTTCCATCAGGGGCATTGTCGCAATCACGCCGTCCGGCATGCCATCGATCATGATCTGTGAGGGTACGGCGGTAAACGGGAACGGCACTTCAGAACCGGCCAGTACCAGAGGCTTGCACCGGGGCGCATTTTTTTTCATATGTTCAGCCAGATAGACCATCGGTGGGATACCAACACCACCACCGATCAACAGGGGAAACCGGCGGTAGCCATCCATCCGAAACGGGACGCCAATAGGGCCGAGTACACTCAGCTCATCACCGACCCGGCGTCTGGCCAGCATGCCTGTGCCCAGACCGTGCGCCTTGTAGAGTATATCGATCCAGCCTTTGGCCGCATCGGCGCGCATGATCGACATTGGTCTGCGCATGGGCAAGGCCTCATCGCAACGCAAATGGACAAAGTTACCGGGCTTCGCGTCACGTGCGGTCTCGGGGCTATGCAAACGCAGGATGTACTGGTCACCGGCGAAGGCCTGGTGCGATAAAACCTGTGCCTGTTCAAGATTGATTGTATTACGGGTATCGGGATGTTCCATGACGACTGACCTGTCAGACCTGTTCGGGATACACAGGTTTTCCGTTTATAAATGTGTGTGTGACCTTGCCCATCATCTCCCAGTCGGCAAACGGGGTATTTTTCCCTGCACTTTTCAGTTCTACGGGTTTGACTGTCCAAGCGTGATCCGGGTCGATGATGATCAGATCGGCGGCATTGCCGTGATGCAGCGTACCTGCCGGTAGACCGAGGATGCGGGCCGGGTTCTCGGTGACCTTTTTGAGCGCCTGCAACAAGCTCAGCTGTTTACGGGAAACCATATCAAGCATCAGCGGTAATAACATTTCGATGGTGGAGGCACCAGGTCGGGTCAGGTTGAACGGTGCTACCTTGGCGTCATCGGACAGGGGGTGGTGATCTGAGCAGACCACATCAATGGTCCCATCGACCAGTCCCTGTATCAGCGCCAGCTTGTCCTGCAGTCGACGTAATGGCGGGATCAGGTGGCAGTTCGCGTTATAACCGTCCACATCATGCTCGGTCAGATAAAGGTGACAGATATCCACATCGGCGGTGATCGGCAGGCCGAGTTTACGCGCGGCGGCGATCATATTGACAGCCTTGGCGGTCGACAGCCGACAGAAATGCGCACGTACACCGGTCTGTTCAGCCAGCAGCAGTGCGGTGCTGACAGCCACGGTCTCGGCGGTTTCCGGTATCGGCGTCAGGCCGAGGCGGGTGCTGATCTCTCCTTCACTGATGACGCCCTGGTTACGCAGTGAATGATCTTCCGCGTGGATGAACACGGTCAGTCCGGTACTGGCCGCGTATTCAAAGGCGCGTCGCAATATTTCATTACTGGCCATCGGCTGGTTCGCATTGCTGACGGCGATACAGCCGGCCTGTTGCAAGGCATACATCTCGGCGAGGCGTTCGCCCTTCAGGCCGTGAGTCAATGCCCCGATCGGATAGACGCGTGCCTGATCTGCGCGTGCTGCACGTTGTCTGATTAATTCTACTACAGCCGGTGTGTCGATGACCGGGCTGGCATCCGGTGGACAACACAGTGAGGTGATACCGGCACTTGCCGCAGCAGTGGCCTCACTGGCAATACTGGCCTGTACCTGACCGGGTTCGCCGAAACGCACCGACAGGTCAACCAGACCCGGGCAGACCCATTTGCCGCGTGCATCTATATTCAGGTCTGCCTTGAAACCGGCAGGAACCTGACCGATGGCGGCGATGCGACCGTCTTCGATACACACGCTGCCGATCTGATCCAGACGGCTAGCCGGGTCGAGGATACGACCGTCAGTTATCTGTATTTTCATCGTTCTTTACTGATCCGGAGATTGTGCCCAGCGCCATCGCCATCACCGCCATGCGTATGGCGATACCGTGGCTGACCTGTTGCAGGATGACCGACTGGGCGCTGTCAGCGACAGCGGACTCTATTTCGATACCACGGTTGATCGGGCCGGGGTGCATCACGATCGCATCCGGTTTGGCCAGACGCAGCCTTGCCTGGGTCAGGCCATAGCGACGGAAATATTCTGACTCACTGGGGATGCTCGCACTGTTCATGCGTTCCTTCTGCAAGCGCAGCATTATGATGACATCAACGCCCTCAAGGCCGGTCTGCAGGTCGTCCAGTACACGTACACCAAGTCTTTCGATATTAGCCGGTATCAGCGTCTTCGGCCCGACCACGCGTACATCGTTTACGCCGAGCGCCTTCAGTGCATGGATGTCAGAACGTGCGACGCGTGAATGTTTGATATCGCCGACAATCGCAACGCGCAGCGTTTCGAACGTGTGTTTGTGCTGACGGATGGTAAACATGTCCAGCATCGCCTGGGTCGGGTGAGCGTGTTGACCGTCACCCGCATTGATGACACTGACGTGAGGCGCGACATGTTCGGCGATAAAGTGTGCGGCGCCGCTGCTTGAATGCCTAACCACAAACATGTCGGTGTGCATCGCTTCGAGCGTATGCAGTGTGTCCAGTAGTGATTCACCCTTGCTGGTCGACGAGGTGGCGAGGTTCATATTAAGTACATCGGCAGACAGACGTTTCGCTGCGAGTTCAAAGGTGGTGCTGGTACGCGTGCTTGGTTCAAAGAACAGATTGATGATGGTCTTGCCGCGTAGCAGCGGTACCTTCTTGACCGGACGGTGGGCCACACCGGCAAACGATTCGGCCTGATCCAGTATGTCGATCAATAATTGCCGTGACAGTCCTTCTGTCGTCAGAAAGTGTTTGAGCCGACCGTTAGCGTCCAGCTGGATGTTCGTGCCCGCCATTATGCTTGCCTGATTTCAAGTGTCAGTGGTTCCGGGCCGTGTAGTTTAGCATGTTCGTCCGCGCCCAGCGTCAGCGTTTTACCGGCGATATCGGCCTTGATCGGCAGTTCGTGACCGGAGCGGTCTATCAAAACGACCAGGGTAATACTGGCCGGTCTGCCAAAATCAAAGATTTCATTCATGGCCGCACGGATGGTGCGGCCGGTATGCAGTACGTCATCGATCAGTACGATGTGCCGGTTTTCCACTGCAAACGGCAGGTTCGACGGGGTTACATGCGGGTGCATGCCTATCCGGCTGAAGTCATCCCGGTAAAAGGCGATGTTCAGTTCGCCCGGTGGGACAGACTGACCGAGCCGCCGCTGAATCTGTTGCGCAACCCAGTAACCACCAGTATGTATACCGATAATGAGCGGAGCATTTCTGCCGGTGCTGTCCAGCAAAGCCTTCAACCTGTCCGTGATCTGATCCAGCAGACGGCTTATCTCTTTGTCATCCAGTTTCATTCGTCCCTATAACCTGCGGTTTGTTGACGGATTGTAGCATTTTTCTCGATTGAAACCTGATTTCCTGACAGCCAGGTTTCAAGGATGGCCTGGGCGGCAACCGCATCGACATTACGCGTGCTTTTGATCCGAGAGCGCGCCTCATAACTGGACAGGCGTTCATCGGCCGGATAGACCGGGAGGCGGTAGCGGTGACGCAACTGGTTCATAAAATGCACGGCGGCACGGGAGGTAGTCTGGGTCGTACCATCCATATTCAGCGGATAACCGACTACGAGTGCCGCCGGGTTCCAGGATTTGATGAGGCCGGTAATGGCTTCCCAGTCCGGTACGCCCTTGTTCACGTTGACAGTTTCGAGTGGGCTTGCCGTGCAGGTCAGCGTTTGGCCAACAGCAATACCAATGCGTTTTCTGCCGTAATCAAGACAGAGTAGCGTTAGCGTAGAATTCACGCATGGCCTATCTGGGAAGACAGGTTATGCAGCTTGAACCCGAGCTGTGCCGCCGCAAACTCCCAGCGTCTGTCGTAGGGCGTGTCATAGATGATGTTTGCGCCGGAAGGCGCATTCAGCCAGCAGTTCTCCATCATTTCCTGTTCGAGCTGGCCGGCCTCCCAGCCTGCGTAACCGAGCGCGATAAAACATTTGTCCGGCCCGGTCCCGTTCGCAATTGCTTCCAGTATGTCGCGTGAGGTGGTCACCTGCACATGTTCACTGACGCGTATGGAGGACTGCCAGCCGGTGTCGGGTCGGTGGATTACAAAGCCGCGATCCGATTTCACCGGGCCGCCGTTGAATACCGGTATGTCCTTGACCATGCTGTTGCCTGTCGGCAGGTTCATCTGGGTGAGTATCTCGCCGAGGTCCATTTTCAGCGGGCGGTTGATAACAATGCCCATCGCCCCCTGATCGTCGTGTGAAAAGACATAGGTAACTGTCTGGGAAAAGTTCGGATTGACCAGGCCTGGCATCGCAATGAGGAACTGGTTGGTCAGGTTTATCGGTTTTAGGTTCATATGGCAATGTTAACTTTGGAACCGCCAGAAAACCACCTCGTTGAGGAAAAATTTCTGCCCAGCCTTAGCTGTCTGTGTTTTCCCACTATTTATCATCTGCTTGAGTCGGGTATCGCCGACACAGCTCCGTGGTGCTAACGGAATCCCTGTGCATCAAGGAACTGCCAGGTACGGGTGATATGCAGGATATCGGTTTCCGACTTGATATCATCGGTAAACGCTGAATACGGCGCGGCGAGTTCCACAATACGTATAGCGGCATCGTCCAGCAGCTTGTGACCAGACGATTTGCGGATAATGATATCGTCTATACTGCCGTCCGGTTTGAGACCGACATCGAGGATGAGGCTGCCGGACAGGCCCTGTTTGCGTGCGGCCTCCGGGTAATTCAGGTTGCCGATACGTTCAACCTTCGAGCGCCACGCCTCCATATACGCGGCATACTTGTATTCACGGGTACTGGCCGAGATGAATTTCTGACGTGGTCGCTGGGCGCGGGATTCCAGCCTGCGGTCGATCTCGGCACTGAGCGCCGCGATCTTCATACTGTTTGTTACCAGTGTGCTCGCGCTAGGCAACTTTTCCGATGTTTGCGGCAGTGGTTCAGCCTTGCTGGCTGTTGTCTGTGGATTTTCGCGTTTGTCCTCGGTTCTCGCCATTTCCGGCGTATTACCGGCCGCGACCAGCGTTGACCTATCGGGATCAGATGGCGCCGGCGGCGGTTTGTTGCTGGCTGGTGGCGGGGCCGTCAGTTCGGCGGTATTACCCGGAAACGGAGACGGCAACGGCGTGGCCGGGTTGACATCCTCATCGGTATCACCACCACCCTGCAGGTTCGCCTGCGCCAGCTTTTTTGCGTCTTGCGGCGCCTCGCTCTTCGACTGTACCAGGATGATTTCCATCATCGACAGGTCCGGCAACAGATGATCTTCGCTGGTGAAGGTGACCCCGAGCACAAGGACCGCATGTATGATCACGGCCAGACACAGCGTCATGACCAGGCGGTCCGTCGGCGTGATGACGGGTCGGGCGGCGGCAGGAGTATTTGCGGTTGCCTCGGACATCGGCGGATTATAATCGCTAATCAGCAGTGCTGATCAATGCCCACGCCGGGAGTTGACTCTGGCCGCAATCGTGTCGATCAGTTTGCCGGCGATATCTAATGTGTAAATCTTTTCCAGCTCGCGGATACAGGTCGGGCTGGTCACGTTGATCTCGGTCAGGTAGTCACCGATCACATCGAGTCCGACAAACATCAGGCCACGTTCACGCAAGGTCGGGCCAACCTCGGCACAGATCCAGCGGTCACGCTCACTCAGCGCCACACCCTTGCCTGTGCCACCGGCGGCCAGATTGCCGCGGTTCTCGCCGGCCATCGGTATGCGAGCGAGCGCATAATCGACCGGTTCACCGTCGATCAGCAGGATACGTTTGTCCCCCTGCGCGATCTCGGGTAGATAGCGTTGCGCCATGATGTAGCGCTTGTGACTGTCGGTCAGCGTTTCGATGATCACATTGGTGTTCGGATCGCCGTGGGTGACCTTGAATACCGACTTGCCGCCCATGCCTTCGAGCGGTTTTAACACGGCCACCCCCTGCTGTTTGATAAAACCGAGCAGTTGTTCATGGTTGCGGCTGACCAGCGTAGGCGCGATACACTGCGGGAAGTTGTTGATAAACATCTTCTCGTTCACATCACGCAGGCTGCGCGGGTCGTTTACCACCAGCAGGCCGGACTTTTGTGCGAGTTCGAGTATGTAGGTGGTATAGATGTATTCGATATCAAACGGCGGGTCTTTGCGCATCAGCAGCGCATCCAGTTCCGTCAGCGCGATGGTGGACGGCTGATGAAACGTGAACCAATTTGATTTATCATCCTGTACAGTGAGTACACGGACTTGCGCCCGGGCCTCGTGGTCCTCGATAAACAGGTCCTTCTGCTCCATGTAACAGAGCTCCCAGCCACGTTTGCTCGCCGCGAGCAACATGGCAAAGGTACTGTCCTTTTTTATATTGATCCCGGTTATGGGATCCATGACGACGCCGAGTTTCATGCCAGACACAGTATTCTTTATAGGTAGTAACGTAACAATAGTGTATCCACAAGGACCGGGAAAAGATATGTTTTGCACGGACAAAAAATGCCAGACACCACCCTGCGTATAATTACCCGCGAAAGTCCGCTGGCCATGTGGCAGGCCTGCCATGTCCGCGACAGACTGCAGCAGATCCACCCGGGGCTGGATATCCGCATCCTCGGGATCACCACGGAGGCCGACCGGTTTCTGGATTCGACCCTGGCCAGCCTCGGCGGCAAGGGCGCGTTTGTAAAGGAACTCGAACACGCCCTGTTACACAATCATGCCGATATTGCGGTCCATTCAATGAAGGACGTTACCGTGGACCTGCCGGACGGGCTGGCCATCTCTGCGATCCTGACGCGGGAAAACCCGGGTGATGCATTTGTCTCCGGTAAATATACCAGCCTGCAGTCGTTGCCTGATGGCGCCGTGGTCGGTACCTCCAGTCTGCGGCGGCAGTGTCAGCTGAATCTGCTGCGTCCGGATCTGGTGCTGAAGGACATCCGTGGCAATGTCGGCACCCGACTGGGTAAACTCGACAGTGGTTTGTATGACGCGCTCGTGCTCGCCAGCTCCGGCCTGATACGCCTCGGCCTGGAGCAGCGCATACGCCAGCAGCTGGCAGCGGACATGATGTTGCCGGCGATCGGTCAGGGCGCGCTCGGTATAGAGGTCCGTGCAACCGACACACGCACACGTGAACTGATTGCCCCATTAAACGATCCTGACACACATCTGTGCGTGAGCGCCGAGCGCAGGGTGAACAAACAGCTGAACGGTGGCTGTCATGCGCCGGTCGCGGCCTATGCCACGCGGCAAGGGGATACTGTCTCGCTGTCCGGTCTGGTCGGGCATCCGGACGGTTCTATCGTCGTGCGTGCAAGCGTGTCCGGACCATATCAACAGGCGGACAGTCTTGGAGATGAACTCGGTCAGCTACTGCTCGATCAGGGCGCGGGCCGCATACTCGAACAGCTCAGGTTGCAGACCCCGGCATGAGCGGAGTGTTGAACGGGCGCAAGGTGCTGGTGACCCGTCCACATGAACAGGGTGAGAAACTATGTCGTCTGATCCAGGATGACGGTGGCACCGCGATCCCGTTTCCGACGCTCGAACTGACACTGACCGCTGAGTTGAACCGCCGTGAGCTATTGCAGTTATTTGTGGTTGCCACCCATATCGTATTTGTCAGTCGCAATGCCGTCTATTTCGCAGATCGGATTGTCGGTGATCTGGCGATGAACATGCGTGGCAAGGTCATCTTTGCCGTCGGTGAGGCTACCCGCCGTGAACTCGCTGGCCATGATGTCTACCAGGTTGTTGCTCCCGGTTTACAGTCTGGCAGCGAACAGTTGCTCGACTTGCCCGAGCTGGAACAGTCCCGCGTACGTGGCAGCTATATCCTGATAATCTGTGGTAACGACGGACGTGACTTGATACAACAGACCTTGCAGGAACGTGGCGCGAAGGTCAGTTGTGCCAGTGTGTATACCCGATCTGAACCGGCCGGTGCGAGGGCAAAAATTGGCACAATCTGGCACCCGAACTGCCCGGATGTGATAGTGGCCACCAGCAAACAGGGTCTGTTAAACCTGATCCAGATGACGGCGGATCAGGACAGGGGGATAATGTTCAATACACGCCTGGTAGTAATGAGCCCGAGGATTGCCGAGGCGGCGAGCGAGGCGGGTTTTGTCACCCCCGCGAAAGTGGCAAGTGAACAGTCAGACCAGGGATTGTTACAGGCCATCAGACAAACTGTGGAGTGAATGAAGTAATGAGCACAGAGAACAATATTGTATCCGCTGTCCCCTCGACCGCTGGCAAACCTGAACCGAAGCCGGCCACACCGGCAAAATCCTCCGGCAGCACCACCGTATGGCTGGCATTACTGGTGGCGCTGGTTGCACTCAGTACCGGTGTACTCAGCTGGCGTGAAGTGAGCAAGTTGAAATCTGACACCACACTGGCCGGGCAGATTGCAGAGCGTGATCGGCGTATCGATGAATTACAGGGCAAGCTGGAGGCGCTCGGTGCGGTGCAGGCCGACCTGCAGGACAGCATATCCACGCTGGAGCAGGCTGATACGGACACGTCCGAGACGCTGCGCCGACTGTCCGGCAGCATCAATGTCAGCAATACTGATCTTGCTGTTGCCGAGGTTGAGCAGTTGCTGATCATGGCCGTACACAGGCTAACGCTGGAACGCGATGTGACGACGTCGCTAACGATCCTGGAAACCGCTGAACAACGTCTTGCCAGCCTGGAGGACCCGGCGCTGGATGCGACCCGGTCGCAGCTGGCAACAGACATGGATGCATTACGTGCTGTTACACCGGTCGATATTGACGGGCTGTCGCTGTATCTGGCCGACCTGCCGGGACGTGTGGCCTCATTGCCACTGAACCAGGTCGCTGTGGTTGAGGCCGCGCCACCGACGCCATCGGTGGACCCGATTGCATTGCCCGCCTGGCAGCGCCTGAACCAGGCAGTGTGGCAGGAGTTCCGTAGCCTGTTTGTCATCACCCGCACCGGTAGTATCGGCCGGGCGACGCTGCTACCGAACGAGTCCTGGTTCCTCTATCAGAACCTGAGGTTGCAACTGGAATCGGCCCGTCTGGCCGTGGTCCGCGAGGACACCGAGAACCTGCGTATCTCCCTGCAACAGGTGCGGGGCTGGCTGAACGATTATTTTGATACCACTAACAGCGAAGTTAGTAATATCCTGCAGACGACGGAACAAATGGCCGCGCTGGAACTGGCACCGCCATTACCCGATATCAGTTCCTCGCTGGAGAACCTGCGTGTGTTTATCAAGTCACGCGCAATGGCGGCCGATATACCGGTCGAAGTCCCGGTTGAGACTGTGCCTGCGACAGCAGAGACTCCGCAGCAGCCAACGGTCATCCCTAAGGTCGAAATGCCTGAGGCGAAGATGGAAGCGGAGCCGCTTACCCCGTGAAACTGATCATTTATTCGCTGCTCGGTCTGCTACTCGCGATCGCCTCGGCCGTGCTGTTGTCTCGTGACTCCGGTCAGGTCGTGCTGGCGTTTTCCGATTATGCGGTACAAACCAGCCTCGGTATCTTTGTGTTCCTGTTGCTCGCGACCTTTGTGGTGCTGTATGTGCTGACGCGTATTTTTTCTGCTGTCGTCAGCATGCCGGAGGCCCGGCGTCGGCGTCAGTTGTCGCGTCGTCATGGCAAGGCCGAATATCACCTGTCGCGTGGCATACTCGCGCTGACCGAGGGCAACTGGCAGACCGCCGAGCAGGCGTTCAAACAAGGCGCCCGTTTCAGCAGCACACCGGTGGTCAATTATCTCGGGGCCGCGAAGGCGGCACAGGAGCAGGGCGCAATGGACCGGCGTGACTATTACCTGAACCTCGCCAATAACCACCCGAATGGCGCAGAGGTGTCGATTGGAATTGCCAAGGCCGAACTGCAGCTGGAACAACAGCAGACCGAATTTGCATTCGCGACCTTGCAGAAGCTGAACGCCGACAATCCCGGTAACAGTCTGATCCGCTCGTTGTTGCTGGAGACCAGCGCCGGGTTGAAGGACTGGAAACAGATGCTGGAGCTGTTGCATGAGTATGAGCGTCGTGGCGGCATGCCCATCTACGACATCCGCGCCGGACAGATGGAGGCCTGGGGAGAGATGCTCACTGGTGCCGCCCGTGCCCCGGGTGTGGAACAATTGAATACCCTCTGGAACAGCATACCTGCCAGGCTGCGCAAGGAAAGTTATCTGCTGCAGATCTATGTCAACGGCAGACTGAAACAGCCAGACAGCACTGATTGCGAGCCATTGCTGCGCGATCTGATCCGCGAATCCCGTGACCCTGGACTGGTCAGGCTGTATGGTCTGGTGCAGGGTAAGGACGCTGGCAAACAGCTCGCCTTTATCGAAAAGCGGCTGCACGCGCATCCGGCCGATGCGATGCTGTTATTGACGGCCGGGCGCCTGTACAAGCGCGGCGCCTTGTGGGGCCGGGCGAAACATTGTCTGGAAGAGAGCCTGAGACTGAATCCGGGGGCCGAGGCCAATTATGAACTGGCCACGATGTACCAGGGCCAGGGTGATACTACAAACGCGGGTAAATATTTCCGTGAGGGTCTGGCGCTGGCGATTACGACGATGTCTGTCAGCGAAGCGCCACGCGCATTACCGCCACCAGTCTGATACGACCAGGTATACGGAACAGTTATCTAGTCCGGCACACTCCGGCTGCTGGCCAGCCAGCTCATCAGCGGCTGCAACTGCTCCCGGTCATGCGCGGTTTTTGACGGCGTGAATTCATAAATACCCAGCCCCAGTTCTGCCGCACGCACATAATTCTGGCTGTTGCGTAGCATGGTGATAAACGGCAGCTTCTTGCCGCCGGGCAGCTTCATGCTGTTGAGATAATCATCCAGCTTCGCCGCAGACAGCGTGTCCTCGCGTACACGGTTCGCCACCGTGGCGAGCTTGATCTTGCGCTTGATAAGTTCTCGCAGTGAATACAGTTCCTCGATAAAACGTTCTGCCGCGCTGATATCCATGATCGATGGCATCAGCGGCATGATCATCGTCTCGCTGCTGCGTACAAAGTTGACCAGCTTTTTGCCGTGCAGGCCTGCAGGAGAATCAATGATTACCAGTTCGGTCTGGCGCGGAGCAACAAGTTTGCCTTCACGAATATCGGCCAGTTTGATCTCCGGAGCCGATTCCGGCCGACGCGCCAGCCAGTCAGCAGAAGATTGTTGTGGATCCAGATCGGCAAGCGCAACACGTTTACCCATGGTGGCAAAATACGCCGCTATATTCGTCGCGAGCGTGCTTTTACCACACCCTCCCTTCGGGTTAAGTACGAGGATCCTGCGCATGGTAGCTCCTTATGACTGGCGACTGTGTGATGACATCATAATTAGTTTTATGTGCCGTCTGTCAAATACTATTTATGCCGCACTGCGGTTGGCAACCCGTCAGGCACATCCACTGCGTGATGACACCAGTGCCACGGTTCGTACAAAAAGCCCTGACGATTACCGGGAGGATACGTCAGAAAAAAGCCGAAATGCCCTGCATTTTTATCCAGCCAGGCATACCCATCTGTCTGCGCAAACTGCTCATCAAGCAACCGATACCCCGGTGTTGCCACATCAACCGCCCGCCCGCTGTGATGTTCGCTGTATCCCGGCGGGGCGCAGGATTTCAGGACTTCCTCGATGGACATGCCAGAATCCAGCTTGTGCTGCACGATAGCCGTTTGCCATTCCACACTGCGAAAAGCCGAGGCGATGGATACGATGATATTATCAGCCTCTGCCGCCGCCTTGAGTTTCCGCCACGCACACGCGGCCGATGGAATCAGCAGATGTTGCCTTCCATCCTCCCCGAGCTCTACCATTTCCAGTTTTATGGCCTCAGGGAATTCGCATAGATTGCGGGACTGGAGGGTGTCGAGCGAAATGCCCAGCACTGAGAGATGTGAGTTTATCAACGAATTATAATCCTCTAATCAGTTTCACCTGCATCTTTCAGTATTTGTGCGTGCACAACCTTGTGGGACAATATCATTAACCTGGCAGCTTTTGCATTTGTTTTGCGTAGATGTGCAATGACGGACAAAAGATCATCGCCAGATTTGTTCTGGTTAAATTTGAGCTTCGCTTCAAATTCAGGATTACAAAGCTCAAAGAAACGGATGCCATTCAGGAGGTTGCGGTAGCGTTGTTCATCTGGCAGATGCCAGCCGTCTGCACCTTCATATATCGTCACTGTCTCATTAAGTAGACGCCATGTTCCAGCTTCATCGTCTATGTATGAAATCGACGCATGACAATGGACAGCAGAGTAATTCCAGGTCGGTACATTAAACTCGCTTGCATAATAGTTTGGCGAAATATAGGCATGTGGTCCCGAGGATGTTGTTACTCTGGACATTGAGTGTTTGTTCTTGCGCAGTGGGTGTATAACATTCAGTAAAATGTGGCTGGCCTGTGTAAGCAGATGATTCTTCAAGTACTATAGAACTGCTGATTTGGATAACAATTGCAGTGAATGTCGTGGTAAATTGTCACTTTTTTAACTGACAGGTAACATGAATGCACTCGCCCGAACGGCATAAACCAGTCAAATCCCTGGTCCGGAGTCTTTTTTGTGGATTCGTTATTCTTGTTGCGCTGCTGCCTGTGGCAGTATTTGCTCAGCAACCACCGTGCGACTTCGAGAAGCTGGAGTCTTGCGAACCGGTAAAAAGCGATGACGCCGTGGCTGAGGAATGGCCAGGACCGACGCTAAGAGCCCGTATTCGTCTTTATGGTAGTTTTGAATCGATCGATCCGCCTGATCTGGCTATGGAAGATGGCAGGCAAAACGACGCATACATGCGTCGGGCGGACCTGACGTTCCGCGGGGACCTCTTGAAGGATATCGGCTATTATTTCAAGGCTGAATTTAATGAAGCCGAGCTCGACATCCGCGATCTGTATCTCAGCCATGAATCCGACCTTGGCCTGTTCATGCTCGGGCTGGTGGATCCGATAGATGAAGCCGTAGATCCGGCCTATCGCGAATTCATGGAAAGCTCCGCAATGGAAGACTTTGCGCCCGGCAATCAATTGGGTCTCGGTTATTTTCGCGAAGGTGAAAACTGGCTGTTCTTTGCCGGCGCGTTCAAGAACAAGGTGGACAGGCATAAAATTGAGGAAACCGGCGTGGTATATTCGACCCGGTTTACCATCGCCCCGCACGTCCCCGAAGGTTATCTGTTACATATTGGCGGTTACGCCAGCTGGCGTCAGGCCGATAAGGATGAAGAACTGTTTCGCTACCGGGTGACCTCGATGCTGAGGACAGGCGAAAATTATCTCGATACCGGTGAGGTGGCCGATGAAGAGGGGCTGGTTGGTCTTGAGCTGGGCCTGAGTATCGGCTCCACCTCGTTCGATGGCCAGTGTGCAGTCGTACGTGCCTCTGTGCCGCAGGCGGGCGAACCTGATTCCTATCTTGATGGTTGTTACATCTCCGGCATCTGGACGATTACCGGAGAAAAACGCTATTACGGCGGTGACGGGTTTACCCTGTTACGGGTCAAGACCTCTGTATTTGACGGCGGCCCGGGTGCCTGGCAGGTCGGCGCACGCTACGACACCATCGATCTCAGCGACGGTGTCATACAGGGCGGCGGCCAGAATACCTCGACATACTCGTTGGTCTGGTATCTGAATGGCCAGTTGTGGCTGTCCGCTAATTACAGCCGCGCGACGTTTGAGAATCACGCCTTTGCCGGGGATGAAACCAATGGCTGGGGGACGCGTATCCAGTACCTCTTTGAATGGTAGGGTTCGGGGGAAAGCTAAGCACATCTACAAATTAGCGGATTGTGTTACTAATCCCATTTGCGGTAACTGGATATGTTTGAAGTATGTATGAACGGGAATCTTATAATTAATTTCGACTACAATATTGCGCGGTTCTGATCCAGAACGAGGATCTTGGAGATCCTTATAAAATGCTCAGACTAATACAAATTACACTGTTATTTATACCGCTGATTTGTTTTGCCGCCGGTGATACCGATTACAGCAAGATGGCAGGCAGATATGTCGGCGAGGTTTATAACGGTAACGATATGGATCCAGTCCTCACTTCGTTTATCGTACTGTCGGATGGCAGGTTGCGGGGTAACTATACGGCGGAAGATGAGATGGAAATTGTTGACGGTACAATTTCCAATGCGGTCCTGGTAGAAGGGCGGACGTACTCGTTTGAATGGACGGATAAATACGGAGAGGGTAAGGCGGTGCTGGTTTTTTCGGAAGACTTCAGCAGCTTTAACGGGTACTGGACAAACTATACAGACTCGACGCAGTTTGAATGGACGGGGACGAAGCAGTAAATATCTGGCTTATGCACACCCTGCGGTGTGTAATGCTTTAAGCCGGATGCTGGGTTGTACTGCACACCGGGCAATCCGGATCCTTTGCCAGCCTCGCCTGGTGCCACTCCATATTCAATATATCCAGTAACATCAGCTTGCCCCGCAGTGTGCTGCCTATGTCCATGATCAGTTTCATCGCCTCACTTGCCTGAATGCTGCCGACGATACCGAGTAGCGGGGCCATGACGCCGTTGGCGGTACAGGTGGCGTCAATCTGGTTGTCTTCGGCGTAGAGGCAGCGATAACACGGCGAGTCGTGCTGGCGCGGGTCGAATACACTGATCTGTGCCTCAAAGCGGATGGCGGCGGCGGAGACCAGCGGTGTAAGTGTCTGTATGCTGGCGCGGTTCAAAGCAAACCGGGTGTCGAAGTTATCTGTGGCGTCGATGACAATATCGGCGTCCTGCATCAGGGCGGCAAATTCGCTTTCATTCAGTAGTCGATTGATCAGCGTCAGCTTCAGATCAGGGTTCAAAGCGAGCAGGCGTACACTGGCGGACTCAACTTTCGGTTTCCCGATATCAGCGGTCGTATGCACGATCTGTCGTTGCAGATTAGACAGATCGACCGTATCAAAGTCGATCAATACCAGATGCCCGACACCTGCAGCGGCGAGATAAATCGACGCAGACGACCCCAGACCGCCTAGTCCGACGATCATCACCGTGGCAGCAGCAAGCCGCGACTGGCCCTCGGCATCGATCTCCGGCAGCATGATCTGGCGGCTGTATCTGAGTAGTTGGTCGTCACGCATACAGGCAGTATAGAAGCATCCGTTTATCTTGTTGTCGAATTGTCGGTGGGTTTGTTCAAGTGCCAGGGCTTGCGTTTCTGGCGGGCACGTCGCGCGATGTGTTGCTGATGGTGGGCGACGAAGATATCGCGGACATAAATGTCCCACCCACTCTGGGCGGTTTGATGTTCATGTTCATTGGCCGCCATGTGGTCGCGTAGGTGCTGGAGCAGTCTTCCGATAAAGCCAGGGTTATTGGGTGTTGTCATGGCAAGGTGGCCAGCGTGACTCGATCCAGGCCGGCGTAATCTTGCCGGGTCTCGACATCGCGGTAACGGTTGTAATGAAAAAGTTGTCTGATCGGCTCGCCCTGTGTATGGCCGTGTTCAAACAGCAATTTGCCCCCGCTGACAAGAAAACCGACTGCCGCAGGAATGATACGACGATAGGCGTCCAACCCGTGACTGCCGCCGTCCAGCGCGATGCGGGGTTCGTGACGGATGTCGCCACTGATAAAACCGCAGTCACTCGATTCAACATAAGGCGGGTTTGATACGATCAGATCAAACGGCTGGACCACTGTGGCGGAAAACCAGTCTGATTGGACGAAGCGAATATTGTCTACACCGAGTCGGGCCGCGTTTTGTTGTGCCATCGTAAGTGCAGGCTGGCTGATGTCGATTGCGGTAACAGAACATGCAGGCCGTTCGCGTGCAATTGCTATTGCAATTGCACCGGAGCCTGTGCCGAGATCCAGCACATTCGCACTGATATTAGTCGGGATCGCTTCAAGCGCCAGTTCGACCAGCAGTTCGGTCTCCGGGCGGGGGATCAGCGTGTGTTGATTGACCTCCAGTAGCAGCGACCAGAATTCTCGAGTGCCGGTCAGATAGGCGACCGGGAAGCCGGAGCCACGTTTGGCAATCAGTGAATTATAATCAGTGAGCTCGCTGGCACTGACAACCGCATCTGCATGTGCAAACAGATAGTGTCGTTGTTGGTTCAGCACAGTACACAACAATACTTCGCAATCAATCAGTGCGGTATCTATGTGTGCGAGTTGTTGCCGACCTTGTTGTAACAGATCCCTGACGGTGACAGTGCTGGCTGTAGTTGCAAGCGGCAAGTTCGTTCCCGTGTCAGTTCGCCAGTGCGGCCAGCTGGTCGGCCTGGTATTCGTTGATCAGTGCGTCGATGATCATATCCATATCGCCTTCCATGAATTCGTCGAGCTTGTACAGTGTCAGGTTGATGCGGTGGTCGCTCACGCGGCCCTGCGGGAAATTATAGGTACGGATACGTTCAGAGCGGTCACCGCTGCCAACCAGTGACTTGCGGGTGGCGGCAATCTCGGATTCCTGGCGTTCGCGTTCTCCAGCGAGGATCCGCGCCTTCAACAGCGACATCGCCCGCGCGCGGTTTTTATGCTGCGAGCGTTCATCCTGACACTCGACCACGATACCGGTCGGGATATGGGTAATACGAATCGCTGAATCGGTCTTGTTGACGTGCTGACCACCGGCGCCGGAGGCGCGGAACGTGTCCGTGCGCAGGTCAGCCGGGTTGATTTCAATATCACTGATCTCCTCGGCCTCCGGCATGACGGCAACCGTGCAGGCGGAGGTATGGATACGTCCCTGTGACTCGGTTTCCGGTACGCGTTGTACACGGTGTGCACCCGATTCAAATTTCAGTCGCGAATAGGCACCATCACCGATGATGCGCATGATGATCTCCTTGTAACCGGCCAGATCACTCTCGGACATGCTGATGATCTCGGTCTTCCAGTTGCGCCTTTCTGCGTAACGCGTGTACATGCGTAGCAGGTTAGCAGAAAACAGGGCGGCCTCTTCGCCACCGGTGCCGGCGCGGATTTCGAGGAAGATATTGCTATTGTCTGCCGGGTCGCGGGGCAACAACAGTTTTTGCAGCTCAAGCTCCAGTCGCGTACTGGCGGCCTCGCGCTGCTGCAATTCGTCCTGCGCCATGTCACGGATCTCGCTGTCGCTGTCCTTCAGCATCTCCCGCGCATTTCCGATCGCGTCCTGGTTCTTGCTATACAACTGAAAGCACTCGACGATAGGGGTGATCTCGGCCGCTTCCTTGCTGAGGTCACGGAAGCTGTTCTGGTTTTTAATGACGCCCGCATCGGACATCAGGCCATGGATCTCCTGCTGGCGCTCCGACAGTTTTTCCAGCTTCAGTTGCAGTGTCGGTTTTAACATGTAGGGTAATCCGTGAGTCCTGTAGATTAATGGGTGTGTACAGCTTATTTATCGGTGTCTGACTTGCCGGATGGTGCAATGGCAAACAGTGTTCGTGCGGCACGCACGAGTTCGTCCTTCTGGTCCGGGGTGCTGCTGCGTAGTTGCACACTGGGTGCATGGATCAGCTTGTTTGACAGCGACCGGGCCAGTTCGCGTAACACGGCTTCCGGTTCCTCTCCCATGCGCAACCGTCGCAGCGCGGCATCCAGCACCTCCTGTTGCATCAGCTCGGCATTGTCGCGGATGGCGCGGATGGTTGATACCGTGTCCAGCGTCGACATCCAGTCCATGAATTGCGAGACCTGCGTGTCGATGATCTCCTCGGCCTGTTTGGCCGCCTGCTCACGGTTTTTCATGTTCTCGTCGATGACGCCCTGCAGGTCATCCACCGTATACAGGTAGACATCATCCAGCTTGCCCACAGCGGGTTCGACATCGCGCGGCACAGCGATATCAACAATATAGATGGGCCGGTGTTTACGTTTGCGGATAGCCTGTTTGATCATGTCACTGGTGATCAGCGGGAACGGGCTGCCGGTAGAGGTGATGATGATATCGGCCTCGTCCAGATGCTCGGCGATATCATCGAGGCTGATAGCATAGGCGGAGAACTCATTTGCCAGATGCTGTGAGCGCTCCAGTGTGCGATTGGCGATGATCATCCGTTGCAGGCCCTTGTCATGTAGATGCCGTGCGGTCAGTTCGATCGTTTCCCCGGCGCCGACCAGCAGGGCCGTGCGGTCGTTCAGGTTGCCGAATATTTGCTGCCCGAGCCGAACGGCGGCAAAGGCGATCGATACCGGGTGATTGCCGATCTCAGTATTGCTGCGGATTTCCTTGGCCACATGGAAGGAATGCTGAAACAGACGACCGAGTAACTGGCCTACGCTGCCCGCACTGACGGCCGTTTTGTAGGCCGACTTCAACTGGCCGAGTACCTGGGGTTCTCCGAGTACCATCGAATCGAGTCCGCAGGCGACACGCAGCATGTGTTTTACCGCCTTGCCGTCGGGGTGGCTGTAGAGGAACGGGCGGATGTCCTGCAGTTTCAGATTATGGAAACGCGACAACCAGTCCATCAATTCATGCTGGTTGGCCTGATCCAGTGAACAATAGATCTCGGTACGGTTACAGGTCGACAGGATGGCAACTTCTTCGATGCCGTGTTGCTGTTTCAGTTCTGACAATGCACCGGGCAGTATTTCGCCACTAAACGCGACCTTTTCACGTATCTCCACCGGAGCTGTGGTATGGTTCAGGCCTAGGGCAATTAATGTCATTGGTATAATTTTGGCTAAAGTTGATGGCAATTATGCTATATTTTCGCAATCGGTCATTATAAATCATTTATATATCAACTTGTTGGATTGATTCTTGTCAGGGGCCTGCCGGACCATGTCACAAATCCCAGGCCTTGCAGTAGAATGAGCCGATATAACCTGTAACCGTAGCTGAACCCTGTTTTATTGCGATAGTCCATACTGGATAAAGGCCTGATACATATATGTTTGGTACTTTGCGGTACATGATTTGTAAGATCAACCCCTTAGGTTTTTCCGGAAAACTGCTGACCCTGACCGCCATATTGATGCTGGCTGCCTGCAGTGGACCGGTGGTAAAAGAGGAACCCGTTGCGACCGAACCGCCTGCACCTGAACCGGTGCTGATCCGTGCCGAGCCGGTACGTCCGGATATCGACCTGACCGGGGACTTGCTGACCCGGCTGCTCGAGGCCGAGTTTGCCGGTCAGCGTGGTCATATTGATGTCTCGCTGGATAACTATCTAGAGCTCGCACGCGAAACCGGCGATCCGAAGATTATTGAACGGGCGGCCCGTATCGCCGTTTTCGCCCGTGACGATGTGGCCGCGACAGAAATGGCGCAGATGTGGGTCGATCGCGATCCGCGCAATCCGGACCCGCATCAGGTTCTTGCCGTCATGGCCATACGCAACGGCGATGTCGAAACCTCGCTGCTGCATATTGAAAGTATCCTCGACTATACCGATGGCGACCTAGAACAGAAGTTGTTGATGATAGCCAGCATGCTGGGGCGGGAGACCGACAAGAATTTGATCCTTCAGGTGATGGAGAAGATCACCGCGAAGCGGCAGGATTCGCCCGAGGCCTTGTTTGCCTACTCGCGCGTTGCCGCGATCCTGGGTGAATACGAGCGTGCGTTGGCACTGCTCGAAAAAACCTACAGCATGAAGCCGGATAACGAGGCCGTGGCGCTCAGTTATGTCTCCATCCTGCAGCGACTGGATCGTTTTGAGGAGGCGCTGGCCTGGCTGGAGAAGGCGCTCGAAGAAAACCAGACAGACAGTTTTGACTTGCGCCTGGCTTATGCGAGGTTGCTGACCGACGTCAGACGTGTTGATGATTCAGTAAAACAATTTGAAATGCTCAACAAGCAGGACCCGGATAATGAAGATGTCATGTTCGCGCTTGCGCTGCTGCATTTACAATCCAACCGTAACGATGAGGCAGAAAAGTATTTCCTGCGCCTGACCCGCCACAGTAACCGGACCAACGAGGTAAATTATTATCTCGGTCGTATTGCTGAAGATCGTGGCGATCATGCCAAGGCCGCCATCTGGTATCAGGGTGTACAGGCAGGACAGAGTTATTTCGATGCCCAAATCAGACTGGCACTGACTCTGGCCCGGCAAGATAGACTGGAAGATGCCCGAAAACACCTGAAGTCGATCCGCACTGAAAATGACAAACAGGCGACACTGGTGATCCAGGCCGAGGCGGATCTGCTGGTCGAGATGAAGCGTTTTGATGAGGCAATGCAGATCTACAATACCGCACTGGATAATCACTATGACCCGGATCTGTTGTACGCGCGGGCGATGCTGGCGGAAAAAATGGATCGGCTGGACGTAATGGAGGCCGATCTGCGCAAGGTGGTCGAGACCGACCCACAGAACGCACAGGCGTTGAATGCACTGGGCTACACACTTGCCGACAGGACCGACCGTTATGCAGAGGCGGAGAAGCTGATCGATCAGGCACTTGCGTTACGCCCCGACGACTTTTTTATACTAGACAGCAAGGGCTGGGTGCTTTATCGACTGGGCAAGCTGGATGAGGCCATCGTCTATTTACGTCGTGCTTATGAACAGGTGTCAGACGCAGAGATAGCCGCCCATCTGGGTGAAGTGCTCTGGGTCAGTGGTAACCAGAAGGAAGCCAGGCAGATCCTGGATGCGGCGTTGAAGGCCACGCCGGACAATACCCATCTTCAGGAAGTGATAGAGCGTCTCAATCGTTGATAAATCGGTCATAATCTGGATTCTCTTTCACTGATGAACTGTTGTTGTAAAACCAGACTGTTACCACTGTTGTTGATCCTGCTGCTGACACTGGGCGGATGCGCGATGACCGCTCCGGTTCCGCAATCCAGCAAGGAGGCCAGCTGGCAATTGCAGCAGCAAAAAGTCGGCGGCCTCGCGATATGGGAGCTGGCCGGACGGATCTCCGTACAACTGGAAAAGGAAGGCTGGAGTGCGAGCCTGTACTGGTGGCAGGACAACAGCGACTACAAGCTGCGTATCGTCGCACCGTTGGGACGGGGTACTGTGGAGATTACCGGCAATAAGGAACAGGTCCGGCTGCAGATGGCAGACAATCAGGTGTTTGAAAACCAGGGTATAGACCAGATGATGCAGCAAAACCTGGGCTGGGAGATACCGGTAGATGCACTGGTCTACTGGGTACGGGGCTTGCCTGATCCGGGCAGCAAACCTGACAATATCGACATTGATGCAGACGGCCGTCTGGCCGGTCTGCACCAGGATGGCTGGGATATCCATTATGAAAAGTATACCAACGTAGGTGGTTTCGATGTCCCGTCCAGAATGACAGTTGAACGTGAGCAATTACGCCTGCGTCTGGGCATCAACCGATGGACATTACCTGATGCATCCTGATATCTGGCCGGCACCGGCCAAGCTGAACCTGTTTTTACATATCCTCGGCCGTCGACCGGACGGTTATCACAATCTGCAGACCGCGTTTCAGCTGCTACAGTTTGGTGACGACTTGCAGTTTGATATAACTGCCTCCGGCGCGATTACCTTGTCACGCGACTACGACCTCGTACCGGTCGAGCAGGATCTGATCTACCGTGCGGCACACCTGCTAAAACAGAAAACCGGAACCAAACGGGGTGCCAGTATCGTGATCAACAAACGGATCCATGCTGGCGGTGGACTCGGTGGTGGCAGCTCCGGTGCGGCGACCACGCTGGTTGCGCTAAACCGTTTGTGGGGCACTGGCCTGACAGACGACGCATTGGCCACGCTCGGACTGCAACTCGGTGCCGATGTGCCGGTTTTTATCCGCGGTCACTCTGCCTGGGCCGAGGGTGTGGGCGAAAAACTGGTACCGATTACACTGTCAGATAGCTGGTATCTCGTTATCTATCCTTGCGTTACTATCAGTACGTCCGAAGCATTCAATTTACCTGATTTGACACGCAATACCCCACCCATCACAATACGCGACTTTCTCGCTGGAGCAGGTCATAATGACTGCCAGTCGGCGGTATTCCATGCCTGGCCTGAAGTGGCCGCCCCGGCCAGATGGCTGGACAGATGGGTTACACCACGGCTGACCGGGACGGGATCCTGTGTTTACGGCCGTTTTTTCGGAGAAAGTTCGGCCCGCGCGGTACTGGAAAAGCTGCCGTCAAAATGGCAGGGATTTGTCAGTCCGGGATTAAATACATCCCCGTTACTGTACAAGCTTGCCCACAGTGGTGGTTAAACGTCCGGCAAGAACAGAGCGGTATTATTAACAGAATTGGGGTGTGGCCAAGTGGTTAAGGCACCGGGTTTTGATCCCGGCATTCCCAGGTTCGAATCCTGGCACCCCAGCCATAATCTTTTATAATGTTTAGATTCAACAGACTGACAGGATCCTATGTCCCTGAATAATGTAATGCTGTTCACCGGTAACGCCAACCCGCAACTGGCTGCCGATATTGCGAGCCGTCTTAACCTGCCGATGGGCAAGATTTCTGTTGAAAACTTTAGCGATGGCGAGATCTTTGTCGAAATCGAGGAAAATGTCCGCGGTCGCGATATATTTATCATCCAGTCGTTGTGTGCGCCTACCAACAATAACCTGATGGAGTTGCTGATCATCACCGATGCGATGAAGCGCGCCTCTAGTGCCCGGGTCACCGCCATCATCCCGTATATGGGATATGCCAGACAGGATCGCCGTTCGCGCTCGGCACGCGTGCCCATCACCGCAAAGGTTGTGGCCAATATGATCGGTGCGGCCGGGGTAGACCGGGTTTTGACGGTTGACCTGCACGCAGATCAAATCCAGGGGTACTTTGATATGCCACTGGACAATGTCTATGCCTCACCCGTGTTGCTCGGAGATATCTGGAAACACCGTTACCCGAACCAGATGGTGGTATCGCCGGACGTCGGTGGTGTGGTCCGTGCGCGTGCAATAGCGAAGCGGCTTGAGGATGCGGATCTTGCGATCATCGACAAACGTCGTCCAAATCCGAATGTCTCGGAGATCATGAACATCATCGGTGATGTCGAAGGCCGTTCCTGTATTATCGTGGACGATCTGGTCGACACCGCCGGTACGCTGTGTAATGCGGCGGGCGCACTGAAACAGCGCGGTGCTATCAAGGTCGTTGCCTACTGTACCCATGCGGTGTTGTCGGGCAAGGCCATCAGTAATATTGAAAAGTCCATGCTCGATGAGCTGGTGGTGACCGACACGATCCCGTTAAAGCCCGAGGCCGCCGCCTGTACTCGAATTCGCCAGTTGAGCGTGGCCGGTATGCTGGCCGAGAGCGTACGGCGTATCTCCGGTGGAGAGTCGCTCAGTTCGATGTTTATCGATTAATCCGCTCAATACGAGGCCTCTGCCCCGCAAACTGACACGGATCTGGCGATTTTTCCTGCCCCAAACCGATAAAAACCCCTGCGTAGTGCCAAAAATAGTCATATAATCGCCACCCCGCCCCCGGCTGGTCGCAAGTCGGGGGGTAAATCAACCTGAAATCCAAGGAGTAGTCCCATGCAAAACTTTGAACTGAATGCAGAGCTGCGTTCGACCGTAGGGAAGGGTGCGAGCCGCCGCTTACGTCGTGCCGGCAAAGTACCGGGTATCCTGTACGGAACCGGAAAAGAGGCCGTCTCCATCCAGCTGGATCACAATGATCTGGTCCACCATCTGGAAAACGAGGCGTTTTATTCACACATTCTGACGCTGAAGGTGGGCTCGGATGTGCAGGACGTCGTCCTTCGGGACCTGCAGCGTCACCCGTACCGCCCGATGTTGTTACATATCGATTTGCAACGTATCGACATGTCCCAGAAGATCACCATGCGTGTACCTCTGCATATTGTTAATGCTGCTGTCAGCCCGGGTGTGAAGGACGAGAAGGGTCTGGTTAACAGCTTGATGTCACAGCTTGAAGTCATCTGTTTGCCGAAAGACCTGCCGGAATACATCGAAGTGGATATCTCCGGTCTGCATGTCGGTCAGTCTATCCATCTGTCAGATTTGAAGCTGCCAGAAGGCGTCGAGCTGGAAATTCTGGTCTCCGGCGGTGATGCCGATCAGGCCGTTGTCTCTGTACATCCGCCGCAGGTTGAAGAAGCCGAGAAGCTAGTCGCCGTTGCTGCTGTGGCACCTGCTGCTGCGCCAGGCAAGACCGGCGCATAAAAACCTGTTACCCGGATTGCCGTGCCAATGTCACTAAAACTGATAGTGGGTCTTGGCAATCCGGGGTCAGAATATTCAGAAACCCGGCATAATGCCGGGTTCTGGTTTCTGGACCGGCTAGCAGCAGATTACCGGGCTTCTTTTAGCGCTGATCATAAATACCACGGGGAGACAGCCCGTCTGGTGGCGGAGGCCACTGATTACCGGTTGCTGAAACCCCAGACCTTCATGAACAAAAGCGGCAGGGCAGTCCAGGCCGTCACTGCTTATTACAATATCAAACCGGAAGAGATCCTCGTTGTACACGATGAAATTGATCTCGATACCGGCGTGGTGCGCCTGAAACAGGGCGGTGGTCATGGTGGCCATAACGGACTGCGGGATATTATTGAACAGATCGGCAGCAAGGATTTTCTTCGCCTGCGTCTCGGTGTGGGTCATCCGGGTCATAGTAGCCAGGTACATAATTATGTTTTGCAAAGGCCCGGCATTGAGGAACGTTGCCTGCTGGATACGGCAATGGCGGATGCATTGGGTGTGATGTCGCTGGTACTTGATTGCGAGATGAACAAGGCTATGTCGAGATTACACACAATCAACAAACCGGCGTCAGCGGCAATACCGCCGGAAAAAAAATAACTTCGCAATTCAGGCCGGCAACATAGACCGGCAATGGACGGGATATGGGATTTAAATGTGGAATCGTCGGACTGCCTAACGTTGGCAAATCGACCTTGTTTAATGCATTGACCAGCTCTGGAATCGCGGCAGAAAACTACCCGTTCTGCACGATTGACCCGAATATCGGCATCGTGCCGGTGCCAGACCCGCGTATGCAGGTGTTGCAGGACATAGTCAGATCCAAACAGATCGTCCCGACCCACATGGAGTTTGTCGACATCGCTGGTCTGGTTGAGGGCGCCTCAAAAGGTGAGGGACTGGGTAACAAGTTTCTCGCCCATATCCGCGAAACCAATGCTATTGCACAAGTCGTCCGTTGTTTTGATGACGACAATATCATTCACGTCGCCGGCAAGGTGGACCCGCTCTCTGATATCGAGGTGATTAACACTGAGCTGTGTCTTGCCGATCAGGAGTCGGTCGATAAGGCTCTGCTAAAGGCACAGAAGGCGGCACGCAGTGGCGACAAGGTCGCGTTGAAGCAGCAGACCTTACTAGAGCGGGTCTATGCGCATCTGGATCAGGGCAATCCGATCCGCTCGTTGTCGATGAATGAAGAGGAAAAGTTGCAGATCCAAGACATGCAGCTACTCACCTCCAAACCGATGTTATATATCGCCAACGTGGAAGAGGCCGGCAACGAATCCAACAAGTGGCTGGTCAAGTTGAACGAACTTGCCGCCACGGAAGGCGCAACTGTTATTCCCGTCTGTGCTGCAATTGAGGCGGAAATTGCCCAGCTTGAAGAGGGCGAAAAGAAGGAATTTCTCGACAGCCTCGGCCTGACCGAGCCCGGCTTGAACCGCATCATTCGTGCCGGTTACAAATTGCTGGGTTTGCAGACTTATTTCACCGCAGGACCGAAGGAGCTGCGAGCATGGACGATTGCAGTAGGTGATACAGCACCTCAGGCCGCTGGCAAGATCCATACTGACTTCGAACACGGCTTCATCCGCGCCGAAGTGATCGCCTATGAAGACTATGTAAAGTACAAGGGCGAGCCTGGTGCAAAGGATGCGGGCAAGTGGCGACTGGAAGGCAAGGAGTATATTGTTCAGGACGGTGATGTAATGCTGTTCCGTTTTAATGTCTGATTCGGTTGATCGCTAGCTGATACTGACCACGTCCATGGAACCCTGGCAAGGAGCACTGATTTTTGTTCTTGGCATCCTGTCCGGCTTTCTCAATGTGATGGCCGGCGGCGGTTCGCTGCTGACCGTACCGGTGATGGTGTTTATGGGTATCCCCGGTCCTGTCGCCAACGGCACCAATCGCATTGGTATCCTCACCCAGAATATCGCCGCCGTCATCACCTTCTTCCGCAAGGGTTTTTCTGATTTCAGGTTGAGCCTGTCACTGGCGATGATGACGATACCCGGTTCAATCGCCGGCGCTTATCTTGGCAGTCAGCTCGAAGGTATCTGGTTCAATCGTATCCTCGCCATCATCATGATCGGTATCATGGTGATCATGGCGTTCGACAAGGGCAACTCCAACGTCGCCTCGGCACAGGCAGTTTCACGCAAACGCATGATCATCGGTCATCTGCTGATGATAGGTGTCGGTTTCTATGGCGGGTTTATCCAGGTCGGTGTCGGCTTTATCGTCATGCCGGTGTTGAACCGCGTGCTCGGTCTGGATCTGGTGCGAGTCAATATGCACAAGGTCTTTATTGCCGGTGTTTACACCATCGTGGCGCTAATCGTGTTTGCCTCACAGGTACAGATCCTGTGGGCGCTAGGTGCCTGTCTGGGTGTAGGCAACGCGATCGGTGGCTGGTTGGGGACGCATCTGACCATCTCCAAGGGCGAGAAGATGATCAGGATTGTGCTGAACAGTGTACTGGTGGTGTTTGTTATCAAGTTGTTGTTTTTTACCTGATATTTTTAGACTTGATCGTGCCACGTCCTTGCTCCGCAGCCCGGTATGGTCGTTTCAGACACGCCGTAAATACGTCCATGTAGGCTCGGGTGCCGCATCCATGCGGCACACGGTCTTGCATGACCATACCGGGCTACGGAGCTAATCGAGGTTCGTTATTCAAATTCTGACTCGCTGGCAGCTTTGTCTTTGTTATAAACTGGAAATATGAAGACATCTGGATTCAGCTGCTGGAAATGCGCAACTGCGATTGAAGAATTGCTGATGCCGGTCGCGCGTCTGGCAAAGTGCAGGGCGTGTAATGCAGACCTGCATGTGTGTAAGATGTGCCGCTTTTATGATCCGACTGTCAGTAACAGCTGCACCGAGCCGGTCGCCGAGAAGGTGACAGACAAACAGCGTAGTAATTTCTGTGGTTACTACCAGCCGGACCCAGAGGCCAGTCTTAAGTCTGCCAAGCCTGGGGCGAGTGCGGCGAAAAGCCAGCTTGATGCCTTGTTTGGACTGGGTAACGCTGTGGGTGAACAGCAACCGGCAGCGAGTGCTGAAGAAGATTCTCGCCGTAAACTTGCCGAATTGTTCGGGATCAAACCGGACGCGAAATAGGGTTATTGTTCGATCGCGCTGCGCAGTGAGTGGGTCAATACCGTGCTTACCAATTTTTCATCAACCACCGCCCGGTTCTGGTTAATCTCAATCTCGATGCCGATATAGGCTCTTGCGGGCAGGCTGCGGCGCAGGTAGGTGGTCAGGCCGTCTGCGTTGCCGCGGTAGGGATAGTTCAGCCGGGTCACGCCGATCGCGGACTGGTCCAGTGCGGACTTCAGTCTTGCACAGAACGCCTTTTCCCGTTGACGCGCGGGGTCATATAACAGACCGATATCGGCGTTTCTCACCTGTCCGTTCAGTACCGGGCTAAAGGAATGTACGGATATATGAATCACGCTGCCGGATGCAGCGATCATCTTGCGTACTTGTTGCTCCAGTGCCTGTCGATATGGGCGGTAATATTTTTCGAAGATCTGATGGCGAATCTGCTCGTCACAGTCGCGGGTGAATTCGGAGTACAGTTTGCGGTGATGCAGTGAACGATTCAGGTCGACCAGCAAACGGCTGGTTTGTGCAGAGTGAAAGGGTGCCTTGAGTGACTTGGAAATCGCCCTGGCGATTTCCAGCGCACCGATATCAAACCCGCGATGCGTATCCAGCACAGCGGTGTTTACGGCAAACAGATGTCGATAAGCGGCAGGTATCCGGTTTCCACCATGCTCGCACGAGATCAGCAGCTGACTAGTCGATGCCTTCAAACAATTGGCCCTGCGCCAGACACTCGGATAACACGCGGTAGATCTCATGCAGTTTGGATCGGCGGTAGCCTTTCAGTAGGGGTTTGGCTATACGACGTGCCAGCGGGCCGGATTCCAGGATCAACCGTAGTGCCTGGTCTCGTCCGGTGTATCCCTGTTCAAGTCCCGAAGCTACAGATTCATAGAGGTACTGCCAGAATTCGCGTGCCTCACAGCGATGTTCCGGATATCTGAACAGACGCAGGAAATCACGGTTGTCGATCACAGTCCGTTCTGCAAACCGGATCGTGTCGGTAAAGATCGCAGCCAGCGCCTCGGTCGAGATCGTCAGTTGTTCAGGCTGGTCAGCCCATTCGTTCGCCGTTAGTTTTTTCAGCACAGCGACGATCAGGCTGGCAATGGCGAGATCAGCGACGGGTGTCTCCTGTACATCCAGCACCCGGATCTCGAGAGCATTACGTTCAAACTTTGCGATCGCCCCGCGCGAATTCAGCCATTCCTCCTGCAGGATCCCGTCCGGATCATACGGGGCGATGTCCCGGTACATCGGTTGCAGGATGACACGTTCGTATTCGGCTTGTGAAGTAACAGGTTCAGGGACGACCAGACCGGTGATGCTCGGGATAATTTCCGCATTACGGCGATAGGTCTCAAGACGGGTGTCCATCATGCCGGTCAGTTCACCCTCCATAATGGGGGAGCTGGCCGCAATCGCGGGCAGTACCGGTAATATCAACCGGATTGCGCTGTGCAGTGTGGCAAACTCGACATCGTCTGCAAACGGCAGGTTGATATGCATGCTTTGCAGGTTCGACCAGCCGTGGCCCTCGCAGTTGAAGATGCGGTTATAGGCGTCATAGATCTCGGAGTTGCCGTGCGGCCACAGCCGGGTATGCAGGAACGGGTTCATCCACGGGTGCATCGCGGTTGGCAACAACCTGCCGTCCATATTGTCGAGGATAGCGTTAATGCTGTTGATACTGGTCTGGAACTGTCCCGGTAGCACAGAAAGCGACGGCACCGGTCCGTTCGACTTCATTTCTATTACATGCAGGACTACTTCATTTGACCAGGCCACCGGTCCCTGTTCGACTTCGTTGATGTATTCGCCCGCCACTGACTTGATCAACTGGTCCGACACCGGCAACACATCCAGCGTGTCGCGACCGACTATCATGTATTCCAGCTCTATACCGTAGGCCTCAAACAGTCCCAGGGGTCGCTTGGTCTCAGGCATCAGGTATTCAGGCCGCGCTTTCTGTTTTCAATACGCTTGAGGAAGGTGCCCATGATCTCGCGGTACAGCGCGTCCTTTAGCACCTGGTCTTCGGAACCGGCATCAATATTCGGGTTGTCATTTACCTCAATGACATAACATTTCTGTCCCACCTGTTTGATATCGACACCATACAGGCCATCTCCGATCAGGTTGGCCGCCTTCAAGGCGGTCTTGATGACCTCGTCAGGTGCCTCGCTGATAGACAATGTATCCACGCTGCCTTCACCGCTGGTATTGCCAGCCTCGTCTCGCTTGATGACCTGCCAGTGTCGGCTGGCCATATGGTAGCGGCAGACGAACAGGGGTCTGCGGTCACAGATACCGACGCGCCAGTCAAAGTCTGTCGGCAGGAATTCCTGTGCGACGATCAGATCAGACTTCTCCAGCAGGCGGCTGACCGCCTCCTCAAGCTCATCCTCGCGTTCGATCTTGGTTACACCCATCGAGAAGGCACTGTCCGGCTGTTTGAGAATGACCGGGATGCCGAGCACCTCGACAATCTTGTTAATGTTGTTGCGATGGATGATAAGCGTTTTGGGTATCGGCACGGAATGTCGGGCCATCAGTTCGGCCAGGTAGACCTTGTTTGAACATTTCAGTATTGAGTCCGGATCGTCCATGACGATCAGACCCTCGGCCTGAGCGCGCTGGGCAAAACGGAAGGTGTAGTGATTCACCGCCGTGGTCTCGCGGATGAACAGTGCATCAAACTCGGCCAGACGGTGCAGATCATTTCGGGTAATCAATTCGAAATCCAGATCGATTGATTCGGCGGCCTTCTGAAATTTTTTCAGCGCCGCGGCATTCGAGGGCGGATAGGTATCGGTCGGGTTATGCAACACGGCGATGTCATAACGCGGTGTAGAGCGCTTGCGCAGACGACGCTTACTGCCCTTGAAATAATCCGACGCTGCCTCGATGACAAAATTGCGATGGGATTCCGGGATGTCACTGACCGCAATGGTGCGCACTGAATCGAGCTGCCAGCTATTCTCCTGCTTGATAAAGGTGGCCCTTAATAGTGGCGCGCGGAACAGGTTGAATAGACGTAAACTCAGGTTGTCATAACGTTTGGCCGTGTTCCTGCCAAAGTAGATACTGAGCGTGAATTTTTTAGATTGCAGACGCTTCAGCGTTTCCTGAATCTGTTGTTCCAGATCTTCTGACAGCACCCGGATGACATGTTGCGATTTGAGATCCTGTATCGTGTTGATGTCCGGCATCGGTTTATGACCACGCGCTGCCGCCAGCAGGGAGACATAATAACCACTGCTCTGGTAGCTGTAGGAACGGCACAGATTAAATACCTTGGCCGTCCGATCCTCACTGTAGGTCGGGTCGGTCAGGTAGGCACGCGCAGACGTGACGGTAACGCCGGGTATATTCAGCGGCCAGTTCTTGGGGTTGTTGACTACCAGAAGGATGTTCATAGATCAGTCATGATTATTATGTTTATGTGGCTGGATAACAAGCAGATTTGCATCATGGGTGAGTACACCCAGTAATATCGAGCAGATGACCCGATCAATGTTGGCCGGGTAGACCTGCGTCGGTGCGGCGGGATTCGGTACCAGTGGGTCGGAGATTAGCACGGTCCGTCCTTCGCGATGATAACCGTTTAGTAGCACAAAATGGCCGGCCGGCGTACCGCGGATATCATCGTGTTCATCTTTCGGCCCATACTCACGTTTATCCCGATATAGATAGGTAGCGCTCAGTCCGGTAAGAATAGGCATCCTTTGTTTCAGTATGCCCCGCAGGAGGTTGGCGGTCAGATCAACAAACTGCAGTTTGCCACCGAGTTCCAGGAATTCCAGATAGCCTTGGGTGGCTACTTTCAGTTTATTGCTGGTTTTTTCTTTTGCCTGGGCACGCAGCTTGCTGGCGATATCGATATCGTCAGATGCAAACCAGCTTGGGTCAAACATCTGTAAATTGTACGTATATATGGTCGCATCGAACCCACGCTTTAATGCGGCACAAGCCAGAAATACAGCCAGAGTCCCGCCCGCCTGTAACATCTGGATGTCCTTGATGACATCATCCAGGCTGATCCGGTAGCCATAATAATTCAAAAGCGCATGCAGGCAGGTGGGGCCACAGGTGGAATTGTCCGGTTGCGGCTGGATGGCAACAGGCAGTTCAATGTCCATAGGCGCAGATGTTCGGGTTATTCATCGCGCCAGTATAATGCACACTGTCCGTCCCGCGTGATACTTTGATGCGTAAATTTCAGTACCCTCTGGATTCCTTTCTGGTCTAAACTTGGCACATCTGACCCGGAGCCACACTAACGACCATGTGCAGATTTACACTCTATCAGGGCCCGCCTATCTTGCTCAGCTCCTTGCTGATTGATCCGGCCCATTCACTGATCCGCCAGAGTTCGAATAGTACAGAAAGGGATGAGCCGCTAAATGGGGACGGTTTTGGTGTGGGATGGTACGCCACCGGGTTAACTGATGAACCGGCGGTGTTCCGTTCAATCACCCCGGCCTGGAACAATCGCAATCTGCATAATCTCGCCCGTGTCGTTGCCAGCCCCTGTATTTATGCGCATGTCCGCGCAGCAACCCAGTCCAGCGGTGTGAACGAGGCGAACTGCCATCCGTTCAGATATGGCAAGCTATTGTTTATGCACAATGGCGATATTGGTAATTTTTTCAAGATACGCCGCCGTCTGCTCGAAACCATTGGCGATGAGGCGTTTAGTAATGTGTATGGCAGTACCGATTCGGAACATTTTTTTGCAGTGGTGATAGACGAGTTATTAAAGCGCAAGAACATTACTGCCACGGCTATTGCCGAGTCGCTGAATGCCGCGATAATACGTGTGGTAAACGTGGTTAAAAAATATGGTGATGGCGAGCCGTGTTATCTGAACATCGCCGTTGGCGATGGCAAAAACGCGGTGATCTCCCGTTATACCAATGATCCGGATTGTAAGCCCGAGTCATTGTACTGGTATAGCGGTAGTCTGTACGAACCTTGTTTGAAAGCAAACGGAACCGGGAGTGAAATCATCGTTAGTTCTGAAAAACTGACAGACGATGCGGGTTGGCAGACCGTGCCACCAAACCATATGGTCGTGCTTGGTCACGGGCGGGCACCGGAGATACTCCCGTGCGGTGAAATCGGTTGAGAATCAGGGGGGCCTGCGTCAGTATCGCAACAAACTATTACTGCGCGTCGTAGGTGCTGAATGTATTTGGAACCGTCTTTATTAATTATCAATTCCTTAAAGGCCTGGGTGCTTACCCATTTCCATACTGGGAGCATGAGGCGGTAAGCCAGGTACCATCAGACCCAGCATATCGGGTTTGTCATTCAGCAGTTTTAAATACCAACGTTAGGGACATGCCCATCCATTTAAGGTAGGATACGACGTCGTAGAAAACAAGGAAATCCAGCAGGAGATTTTATGAACGATAAAGAATCACACAGCAAATCGATCGATGCGGTAGTTAGCGGGCTGAACACACACCTCGATCAAGGTCTGACACACCAGGACGCACGTGAACGCCTTGCCAAGTTCGGTCCAAATGAGCTGACCGAACAGCCGCAGCCCGGATTCTTGGCTCTGTTGTGGGATCAGTTTAATAATTACCTGGTGATCATCCTAATCATTGCGGCGCTCATTTCACTGGCGCTTGGCGAATATATAGACTCGGTCGCCATCATGTTCATCGTCGTGTTGAATGCAGTGGTCGGTGTAATCCAGGAATCCAAGGCGGAGCAGGCACTGGCGGCACTGAAAAAGATGTCAGCACCAAATGTCCAGGTCATGCGTGATGGCCAACAGGTCACTGTTCAGGGGCGCGAGATAGTAGGAGGTGACATCGTCCTGCTGGAAGCGGGAAATTATGTTCCCGCAGATCTGCGCCTGGTTGAGTGCATAAATCTCAAGATTGAGGAAGCGTCGCTGACGGGCGAATCTGTACCGGTAGAGAAAAACGCGGCGGTAGTTCTGGACAATGAGATACCGCTGGGTGACCGTAAGAATTCCGCCTTTATGGGCACAGTGATCACCTACGGTCGAGGCAAGGGGCTGGTGACAGGCACCGGTATGAACACGCAAATCGGTCTCATCGCCGAGATGATTCAGTCCTTTGAAGCCGAGGACACACCGTTGCAAAAAAAGCTTGAGCATTTGGGAAAGGTTCTCGGAACGATGTGCCTTGCCATTTGCGCGCTGGTGTTTATTTATGGCTTGTTCCGGGATACGCATCTTGCCGACGTATTTGACATCGGCATCCTGAATTATCTGGGTGCCGAAAAAGAGGACATCATCAATCTGTTCATGACTTCCATTAGTCTCGCCATTGCGGCGGTACCTGAAGGACTTCCAGCTATCGTGACAATCTGCCTCGCCCTGGGGATGCAACGTATGATCAAGCATCATGCGCTTATCCGCAAACTCCCAGCTGTGGAAACACTTGGTTGCACCACAGTGGTCTGTTCGGACAAGACCGGTACACTGACGCAGAACGAGATGACGGTGGTGCAGGCGTGGGCCGGCGGCAAAAGATTCCGTTTAACCGGGGAAGGGTACAACCCGACAGGTGAATTCTTCCTCGGCACGGATCCATTCGTACCGCGAACAAATCCGGACGCGACGCTCCTGCTACACGGAGCGCTTGTCTGCAACGACGCAAAACTGCGGGAAAAGCTGGGAGATGCAGGCAGTCCCGTCTGGCAGATCATTGGCGATCCCACCGAAGGTGCCATGGTTGTTGCTGCCGCAAAGGGCGGATACCGTCTTGACGAGATGGAAAAGGCACTTCCCCGGATTCAGGAGATTCCCTTCGATTCCGAAAGAAAGCGGATGAGCACCATCCACCGTGTGGACCCTGAGCACGCCCGGACAGCGGTTAACGATTTCAGCTATCCGCCGGTCATCGCTTTTATCAAGGGTGCACCCGATGTAATTCTCGATCTTTGCGGCCACTATCTGGAAACTGGACAGCCCACATCGCTGACCCAGCATATGCGCGAGACCATACTCGAACAAAACCGTGACATGGCGAGTAATGCGCTACGGGTCCTCGCAGTAGCGTATCGCCCGTTGGCGGAAGTTCCTGCCAGCGTAACTATTGAATCCATTGAAACAGATCTGGTATTTATCGGACTGCTCGGCATGATAGATCCGCCGAGGCCAGAGGTGATCGACGCGCTCAAGATTGCCCGGGGTGCCGGCCTGAAGAGCGTTATGGTGACTGGCGATTACAAGGATACCGCCATTGCCATTGCGAGGGATATCGGTCTGCTGACCCCGGGTGGGCTCGTACTTTCCGGACCGGAAATAGAAAAACTCAGTGATGAAGAACTGGCGGCCAGGACGGACAATCTTGATGTGTGCTGTCGGGTTTCGCCACAGCATAAGACACGGATCGTCGATGCGTTCAAGTCGCGTGGCCACGTCGTCGCAATGACTGGGGATGGCGTCAACGACGCACCGGCCTTGAAGCGGGCCAATATTGGCGTCGCAATGGGGATCACAGGTACGGATGTGGCCAAGCAGACAGCAGATATGGTGCTCACCGATGATAATTTTGCCAGCATTGTCGCGGCCATCGAGCAAGGACGGATCATATACTCCAACATCCGTAAGTTTGTATACTTCCTGCTTGCCTGTAATGTAGGAGAAATTCTCATTATTTTCGGCTCCATGCTGGCGGGCCTGCCGCTCCCCTTGAGGCCGGTTCAGTTGCTGTGGCTAAATCTGGTCAGTGACGGAGCCCCCGCCCTCGCGCTGGGGATGGAGAAGGGCGATCCTGACATTATGAAGCACCCGCCGCGGTCGCCGCAGGAGCCTGTTATAAACCGGGACATGGCGATCGGCATCGGGATCATCGGGGTAGTCGACGCAATCGCCATCCTTACGGTCTTCGTAATGGCATTGGAACGTTATCCAGATCAGTTGATTGCGGCCCAGACAATTGCATTCGTCACGTTATGCAGCTCGGAACTCATCCGCGCATTCACCGCCCGCTCCGAATATCACAGTATCTTCAGCATTGGTGTATTTTCCAACCAATGGATGCTGTGGGCCGTCGGCGTGTCGTTTCTGCTGGTACTGATAGTCGTCTATGTACCGTTCTTCAACCCATTCTTTGACACCGTTCCGCTCACAACGGACGATTGGCTGTTGATGTTGCCCTTTTTCTTTGTGTCGCCTATTGCTATGGAACTGCTGAAGTTTTATTTCAGGAGTCGGCTTGGAACGGAAGGAGCTAAGGTACAAGCGTCTCTTAACGGCTGAAGTATGGAAATGATATGGCCATATCGTACAGGAATTCGCTGACCCGGCAGGCTGGGTATTCAATCACCTATCGGGTGCTTGGACTCTAGCAAGTGCAGGTGTAGCTGATTGCAGGGGATGGAGTCTCTAGGCTGGAGGCGGACATGCTGAAAATGCTGTCTAAATAAATCAATACCTTGCAGCGCTCGCTCTACTGAATATTGACACAATATAATCTAGACTAGTATGAATAAGTTACAATCAGCTACATTATGGTTACGTGGAGAGAATAAGATTTATGGCTCGTTTTACTAGATATTTCCCAGATAACCGAGCCAATATAGCTCACTATATTAAAAAATAGCGCGTCATGTAAATGGCACGTTATTACCTAGTTAGACGTCATACTAAAGCGTTGTGCCATTACTAGAGAGCTTCAGGGAACGCATACGTCACCTCAAGTGCGAGATGCACGCCCTGTATTTGGCAGCGCGGCATCCTCAAACGCCGTGGTACGCGAAGTTGTTCGTGGCGGGCGTAGCCGCGTTCGCACTCAGTCCGATCGATCTTATTCCGGATTTCGTGCCAGTGTTGGGATATCTCGATGACTTGGTCTTAATTCCCCTTGGAATAGCCGTCGCCATAAAGCTTATCCCGCCAGATGTTCTGGCCGAGTGTCGTGCTCACGTACACGAGGTCGAGGTGAGCGGAAAGCCAGTGAACCGAATCGCTACAGCTGTGATTATTGGCATTTGGATACTTTTGGCGGGACTGTGCACACTTTGGGCATATGAGGCATTTGGTTCTGATAATCCAAAAAATCTTCAAATAGTTGCATTTTTAAGTGTGTAGTATTATTTATAGGTAATCATTCCCTCCTTAGGTATAGCTAAATGTATACAGGCAATGTTTACGAAAATAATTTCAAGAGTCTAGAAACCTTGGCGCGCCCGGAGAGATTCGAACTCCCGACCCCCTAGTTCGTAGAAATATGGTGTACCGGCAGCGATAGGCACAGTGCTGGCGACTTTGCTTATGGTAGCGATGGATTGAAGGGAGTCAGTGTTAGCCTGCCCCTGATTCAGGCATCTGGGAGGGGCGGGCTGCGACTGGCCACAATCCTGACAAAGCCGCTCTCTAGTTCCAGAAGTAGGTTCTAGTCAGGGTCCCTGAGCTTTTTATGCAACTCTACCGGTTTGACTTCCTGGCGCATCCGTATGTTTAGAGTTTCCACAATGACCGAGAACAGCATCGCGAAATAGATGTAACCTTTGGATATATGGAATTCAAGGCCCTCTGCTATCAGGGCAGCGCCCACCATAATCAGGAAGGACAGTGCAAGAATCTTGAGAGTGGGATGTTTGTCGACGAAATCACTGATTGGTTTGGCTGCAAACAGCATTATGGCAACGGCAATAATGATTGCTATCGCCATGATCGATACATGTTCTGCGAGACCCACTGCGGTGATTACGGAGTCGAGCGAAAATACGATATCGAGAATGGCGATCTGGAACAGGACCGAATTCATGTTTGCAGCAACGACGTTGCCGGCATGATCATGTTCTACACCTTCTAGACTGTTGTGTATCTCGGAGGTGGCCTTGGTAAGCAGAAACAGACCGCCACCGATCAGAATGATGTCACGACCAGATATCTCCTCGCCTAAAATACTGAACCAGGGTTCGACCAGGCCAATGACCCAGGCAATTGAGAATAGGAGTGCCAGCCGGGTCAGCATGGCCAGGGCAAGACCGACGTTTCTCGCGTAGTTGCGTTGATGTGCAGGTAGTCGTCCAACCAGGATGGATATGAAAATGATATTGTCTATCCCGAGGACGATCTCCAGCGCGGTCAGAGTTGCAAGGGAAATCCAGGCTTCCGGGCTACTAAACCATTCAAACATTTTCTATATAGTCCAGGTTGATAATGAGAAGGATAGTAACCAAAGTTATTGCTTGCGGTTATAGCTGTTGTACACCGAGGCGGATCCATCGCGGCTGATCGCCATCACATCATAGGGGTCCTTGCGATCACCCATCTCCATGCCCGGTGCTCCGACCGGCATGCCGGGTACTGTCAGCCCCGTGATATCAGGTCGTTCCTTCAATAGTTTCATTATGTCCTCGGCAGGCACGTGGCCTTCGATGACATAATTGTCGATGATGGCAGTATGACAGGAGCCAAGATTGGCAGGCACACCGTACTTTTCCTTGTAGGCACTGATATCATCAACTTCGACCTCAGTTACACTGAAACCATTATCGCGTAGATGAGTGACCCAATTCGAGCAACAGCCACAGTTTGGATCCTTGTAAACTGTCGCTTCCGGTAATGTGTCATCCACTGCCCAGACTAGAGGTATGGCAAGGAATAGACAAAGCAATAAAGTAGTTCTCATCATTGGAAGCTTCCTTTTAAGTAGCGAATGGCTTTAATTGTACTGATATAAAGTATCCGGGTGCAATCTAATCCGGTTAATAGTAGTGGTTCAGGCTGAATTTGCCGGGAGCCTGACGAGATCGTATTGGCCAGGCCCTTGAACGACCATGTATTTGCAGGGTTCAGTCAGAGGGTTTTCCACGGTATGCAAAACACCCGCCGGTATTGTAGTTCGTTGCCCGGGCAACAAACTTAAGCTTGCACGTTCTTTCATATGGACCAGCATTCTGCCTTCAAGACAGATAACAAGTTCGTTTACGTTCGTGTGATAATGCGCGGAGCCGGTTGCAACCGGTTCGATCAGGAACTCCGCCACCCGGACTTCGCCGGTGTTATACAGTGTTGAAACTAACCGGACTCCGTCAGCCATTATTATTTGTGGCCGGGGCCATCAAAAAAATCAACGACCCCGGTTTCCAGTGAATATTCTGCTCCTACAACCAGCAGTCCCTGGTTCTGGATCAGGTTCTCCAATGTACTGGATCCGTGCCGAAGCTGGTTGACTGAAGCCCGTATATTCGCGCGGACTGCAGAGTGGACCAAGGCATCATGATTATGACGGAGGTCAGTTTCCAGCAAGTTCTCGACAGATGGGCGGACACGATCAACAATTGACCACAGATTGGGTGACTGGGATTCCCGTGGTCGTGCCAGCTCTTCCAGTGTTGCCAGTATCGCCCCGCACATTGAGTGACCGAGAACAACCACGAGTCGGGTGTGAAAGCGCTCAGCCGCAAATTCGACGCTGCCAATCTGCGACGGCGCGACAATATTGCCTGCCACGCGGATCACAAACAGGTCACCCAAGCCCTGGTCGAATACAATTTCTACTGGCACCCGTGAGTCCGAGCATCCCAGTATGATCGCAAAAGGCTCCTGACCCTTCGTAAGATCAATATGCGGGCTTAATCTGCCCGATATTGAATCAGCATCACGAAGGTTTGAGACAAAACGGCGATTACCTTCTTGCAACCGTGCCAGAGCATCCTTGGCAGATATCATCAATGGTTTTTCCTTGTTTTATTATCCTGGTCCGTGTTGTTTGAACCGGATCTCATTATTTATCACGCACCACGCTGTTTTCCAGCGTACCAACGCCTTCATAGGTACATGAGGTTTTATCACCGTCCTGCAGGAATATGGGTGGTTTGCGGGCAGAGCCTACGCCGGCTGGCGTACCAGTAACGATCACATCACCCGCTCGCAGCGTGAGAATGTTCGAAGCATATTCGACCAGTTCGAATACATTATGGACCATCAGGGTGGTATTGGATTCCTGCATGACCTGACCATTCAATACAAAGCGGATATCAAGGTCGCGAGGATTGGCGACAAACTCACGCGGAATGATAAACGGCCCCAGCGGGGCAAACGTATCATAGGATTTGCCCATCAACCAGTCCGAGCCGTAACGGGTATCACCACGGCCTTCGCGGTCGGATATGTCCATTTCCAGCGTGTAGCCGAATATGTAATCGGCTGCATTGGCTGATGTTACACGTTTGGTGTTGCGTCCAATCACGACTCCGAGTTCACATTCCCAGTCAATTTGCTGGCGTTTCGCTGGCAGATGGATAGCTTCGTTATGGGCAATGATGGCAGACGGGGATTTCAGGAACATATAGGGGGTCCAGCGCCGGTCTTTCGCTTCAGGCTCCCAAATGCCGGCAGGCCGGGTAGAGTCTTTTGCAGCGATGCCAGGCTGGGCACTGCCATCGACACCATCGTCACGCACTGTTTCCATTTCCAGCGCATGCTCGGTGTAATTCAGGGCGGCATTCATCATAGTCATTGGGTACATGACAGGCGGCAGAATTTTCAGATCTGCCAGTGCATGCAAATAAGCAGGTCGATTTCCTGCCGGCATAGCATTGACCGCAGTGATGATTTCAATGATGCGGGCACGTATGCCGGAATCATAACCGGTTATCAGTGCCTTCATATCCGCAGGGCTGGCTACCGCGGCTCCAGTCTGATTAATGGCAGCATTCGCTCCGGCAAAATCAATGACCAGATTATCATTCAGCACAATACCGACTATGGTTTTTCCTGCGTGGTCAAAGGTGCCAACTTTGAATGGTGTGACAGTGGTCTGCGCCTGTATTGCAGTTGATGAATAAGCCAGCAGCACGATTGCAATCAGTTTGAAAAAGGATTGATACATAGTGGTTCCCCTGGGTTGTTTAATTGGATGTGCTCATTATATAAGGTGAAAGGGAGGTCGTAAGCAAAAACTTCTGTCTGACGACAATTTTTCAGTCAAGAGGCAGAAGAATGTCAGTCTACCTGTATACAGAACCCTTTCAGATATTCCGCTTCAGGGAAATTTAGCGCGACAGGGTGATCGGCAGACTGACCAAGCCGATCAATAATACGACCCTGTCGACCCGCATCCAGAGCGGCATCAGCAACGATTTTTTGATACAACTGCGTGTCCAGCAGACCGGAACAGGAAAAGGTCATCAATATACCGCCTGGTCGCAGCAATGCGAACGCCTGCATGTTCATGTCCTTGTAGGCACGGGCACCACGGGTCAGCGCCTCTTTTGACTCAATCAGTTTTGGTGGATCCAGTACAATCAAATCGAACAGGCTTTGCTGGCGGCGATAGGCTCGTAATTTTTCAAACACATTGGTTTCAATAAATTCTGAAGTGGACAGATCCTGCTTGTTCAACTGCATATTGTCCTTTGCCATGCTTAACACATTCGCAGAAGAATCAATATTTACAACTGATTTGGCCCCGCCCACGAGAGCCGCTACCGCAAAGGCCCCGGTATAGGAAAAGCAATTCAGAACCTCCTTGTCTTTGGCGTACTGCTGTACTTTCAGGCGGTTTTCGCGCTGGTCCAGATAAAAACCGGTCTTGTGTCCTTGGCGGATATCCACCAGAAACTGCATGCCATTTTCGGTGATGGTGATCCTGTCTGCCGGTTCGTTACCGCAAACCAGAACGCTGCGTTGTAACAAGCCTTCCTTTTCCCGGACCTCGACGTCGGAGCGGTCATAGATTGTTTGCCCCGGGCAGATGTCCTTCAGAATTTTGATTATCGTCTCGCGCCAGAACTCCATACCGGCAGAGAGAAACTGGCATACCAGTACATCGGCATAACGATCGATAATCAGACCAGGCAGACCGTCACTTTCCGAATAAAACAGACGTACACCAGCGTCCGGAGTGATTCCCAGCCCACGGGCGCGGCGGCGGTCAATGGCATTTTGAAGACAGTTATGGAAGAATTCTGCATCGATCTTCGCTGCCGGATCAAAACTCCAGACCCGTCCCCGCATCTGTGATGCAGGTGAATATGCGGCCTGCGCAATAATGTTGCCGCTGGCATCGCGGACAGCCACCGTTTCTCCCGGGCCGGGTTTACCCTGGACATCAGCAATCGCCCCGGAAAATATCCACGGGTGTTTGCGTAACAATGATTTCTGGCGACCAGCCTTTAATACGATACTTTTCACAATGATTTCCCTGTACAGGTATGGAGTTGTCAGTGACGGATTCAGCTGAATGTTGGTATGTGTGACAGCTGCCTCCGTTTCGGGGCATGCTGCCGATCTGGATTCTAGGTGATCTGGGTCAAGAAGTCATGGCCGCAGACTGGGATAATCTGTCTGCGGCCTGATGATGATAGGAACAGGTGCCGTTCAGGCAACCTTTAACAGGTTATAAATCTTGTCGCGGTTACTGGTGAGGTCAGTTGCACCGTGCTTGACCCTGTTTAAACGCGTAAATATTATACTGCCTATAATACGCATGTAAAATACTTATTAAACTGAGCCATTTCCTTAAAGAGTGCTGAGACGAGTCATTATGACTGACAGCGGATACAGTGATACATCTTCGCGATAACACACAAAAAGAGCGAGCAGATTAACAGGAATCCCATTTATATGAATTCCAGCAGAAGAAAATTTCTGCAAACGATGACAACGACGAGCCTGGCGATGATGTCTGTTCCGTTGTGCTGGTCAGGTCGAGCCTACGCACAAGCCGAACCCTTGCCCGTGACCTCCGGCCTGTTCGGTGTATGGAATCCGTTGCAGCAGATGAGTGCTGTCGTCCCGGATGGGCTGCTGTTACATGCGGCGATCAACGAAGTGGATATCGGCACGGGTGTAAAGTCGACTGCGTGGTTACTGAATGTATCTCTGCCATCACCCTATATCCGTTCGCGTAAGGGTGACCGGTTCCGGATAACACTGGAGAATTCACTGCCGGAGGCACTGATCACATGGCCATGTCGCACCCGATGCATATCCACAATGTCCAGTTTCAGGTGATTGAACGCCAACAGGACGCCGCACAGGAAGGGATTTACCAGACCATGCGTGATGGACTGGTCGATGAAGGCTGGAAGGACGTTGTGATTGTCATGCCGGGAGAACGGGTGCGGGTATGACTGCGTTATAACGACCATACCGGTCTGTATCTTTATCACTGCCATATCCTTGAACATGAGGACCTCGGCATGATGCGTAACTACCTGGCGCAGGCCTGAGTCAGGCGCTATGTGCCTCCGGGCGGTGTTCCAGCGTATTTTTCAGCATGGTCAGACCGTCTTCTATCGGGCCGCCTACTGACTTGTCGAGGTTGATGTACAGTGCGAACAGACGTGCCGGCAGGTTATTTCTGCCACTGATGGTCCAGGTCACCCGACACTGGTCATCGGCATCACTGAATACAAATTCGGTAGTCGTCACACCCGGATGTGGGCGCACAAATTCGAGCCGAAGCCGGATCGATTCATCGGTCACGCTATCAAGTATGGTGATATTGCCTGTACCAGCCTGTGCATTGCCGGACCAACCGAGTGTGGCACCACTGCCCGAGGTTGATCCTTCAAAACGGACCTGAGCGTCTGTATCCAGCGTGGCCCAGGGCAACCAGCTGTTCCAGTTACGCAGATCATCTACATGCGCAAAGACGGTCGAACGTGGTGCGGCGATGATGATCGAGCGTGAAACCCGGAACCCCGGGAATTTAATTATCTGGTATACAGAAAAAACGATTGCGGTAACAATGACAGCAATCAGCACGGATAAAAACATGACGAAACCCCTGATAGAACAGATGCAGTTGTTACGTCAGATTATACACGATCAATATCCGTTACTAGAATCCGAACCGGCTACCCATCCCTGACAGGGTGGCGACTCCCAGTACGAAAAAGATCGCTGCTGCGATCATGTGTACGGTACGCACCGGGATGCGGTTGGCAATCCGTTCTCCGAGCAACACCGCCGGCACGTTCGCGATCATCATGCCGAAGGTAGTGCCGAGCACAACGGCAATCAGCGTCTGGTACTGCGCGGCCAGTGCAATCGTGGCAATCTGGGTCTTGTCGCCGATTTCTGCGAGAAAGAAGGTTACCAGTGTGGTGCCAAATACGCCGTAACGGGTCAGCGTAGCCTTCGTGTCATCCAGCTTGTCAGGTATCAATACCCAGATTGCAATCGCGATGAAGCCCAGTCCCAGTAACCAGCGCAGTGTCTCCGGTGCCAGTAGCGAGGTGATCCAGCTGCCGAGTGCAGCGGCTACGGCATGGTTCGCGAACGTGGCGACCAATATGCCGAGGATAATAGGCCAGGGTGTACGAAAACGGGCCGCGAGGATGAACGCGAGTAACTGGGTTTTGTCACCAATCTCGGCGAGTGCAACGATGGCGGTTGAGACGAGGAAGGCTTCCATTATTTTGATACTCCCTGGCCAGATTAAAGACGAATGACCGCATCGATCCCGGCCAGTCCGGGGCAATGTAGTCAAAGGTCTTGCCTGGCGAACAATGCCACCTGTGCCATGATCTGTCGATCAAGTGTGTTGACATAGGCCCTGCCGAACAGCTGGCGGTAAGCTACTCCCCGATGAGTGTGTCAAGTATAATCAGGAATAAATAACGTAGCCATGCTGAACCAGGAGTAAATAAATATGTCTCGGATAGTCACTGGTCATCCTCTTTCTCGTCGTCATTCAGCGTCACAATATCGACAACACCACCGACAGCGGCACCGGTGATCTCAACACCGGCCTCGATAGTTTCGGCAGCAATTTCAACGACGGCGCCAGCGAGGCAGCCCTGTAGACAGGTCACTGCAATCATACACGTTATAATCTTTAGTAAAGGTCGGCTTTGCATCAGGCTACAGATTCCAGGAATTCCAGGTCATGTAAAACCAGAATATCGCAATCACGCCGGTGAATCCGCTTGCGAAAAGGCAGATGAGACCGTTGGTGATGGCCATACGGCCGGTATATATAGTCGTTCGGTATAATATCGGCAGGCCTTCCGGTGGCCAGTGTTTCAGTGAAATTGTCCTGTGGCCCAGCGCCAGCAGCCAGGATGTCAGTGAGGCAAACAACACTGTCGGTAACAGGCTGGAGGCAATCAGGATCCGTCGGGTCTGTTCGATATCCTCAATATCATTCAGCATGTGCACATACCAGTGCGAAAACGGCAGGATCAGCAACAGCGACAATACACTGGATACCAGCAGCACGCGCCCGGCAATCCGGGCTTTTGGGGTAGGAACAGCATACTGTTCAGTTTTCATCTAGTGGGTGTACGGGCCTGTGTCATCCCGATAAATGGCATCCGGTATCCATCTTTCTTCCAGCACCACACAGGCCAGATCCTGATGTGCCGATTGTTCAGTAAAGGCCAGTAATTCCAGAAAGCGCCGGATGACGGCCTGCTGGTGTTCTGTTAGCGACTCCAGTCGCGGTGGATCACGATCTGGTGGTCGCAGGCTGTTTAACAGTGCATCCACGACATTGTTGTCCTGTTTCAGGTGGCGCAAGCTAAATTCGATCAGGTAAGGCAGATAGTGGCGCCAGGAATCCGCATCCAGATAGCCGATGCCCCAGCAGTATTGTTCAAGATATGCGTCCGCGATGGTATCTGTCTGACTGTCATAGGCAGACGCTGTACGATACTCGTCGAGATCATTGCCGCCACGCAACGTCAACGCAGGGCGCTGTTTCATGTCTGTGGCAAAGGCCACAAACACATTCATGATCAGTTCATCATGGTTCATGTGTGGTTTGACACCTGCCGATGAGGATACTGGAAGTGGCAATCATGATCTCTTTCAGAAAAAAGATTAATGCAATTATCAGTGACAGCATGCCGGCCACAAACAGTACCGCAACCGGGATGGAGGCATTAAAATCGACAAATGCCCCGAGAAAAAGCACCGCAATGACCGAGGAAATCAGCAAGGCCGTCAGCGTGCACAGCGTAATGGCCCGGTTCACATATTTACCGCGACGACCCAGCGCCAGCAGTTCGGCATCCAGCACCTCACGTGCACCCGGATCAATCGGGTTCTGCACCTCCAGCACACGGGAACGATCGATAATACGCGCCAGGCGATTCGTCATCACGCCGAGCATCGCACCTATCGCCGTCAACATGAAGGTGGGGGCGACAGCCAGCTGGATGACATGGCCGATGGCGATAATCGCGCTGTCTTCTGACATGGTACGGTGGTACTCCGGTTGGGGTTTACACAAATGATACTGGAAAATTATATCAAATGTTACATGAGAAGATTTCATGACGATGACAATTGAAATGATCAGGACATCCTATGGGCTGAAAATTACAGTAACTGCCCGCGGTGGTTAATCCAGCGTCAGCGTAGTAACATTAAACTCATAACGACAGTTCAGGCAAACAGTTCGGTGAGTTTCTGCCCGGGGTTGTCTGCTTTCATAAAAGCCTCGCCTACGAGGAAGGAATTCACACCGTGTTTGCGCATCAGTGCCACATCCTCGCTGGTATGGATACCGCTTTCGGTAATGACGAGCCGGTCCGGATACACGTCGGTTAACAGACCGATGGTTGTGTCCAGATTCGTTTTGAACGTATACAGGTCACGGTTATTGATGCCGATCATCGGCGTGCGCAACATCTGCGCCCGTTCGAGTTCCTCACGGTTATGCACCTCGACCAGCACGTCCATGCCAAGCTCAATCGCCAGCCAGGCCAGCTCCTGCAGCTGCGTGTCATTCAGCCCGGCCACGATCAGTAATATGCAGTCTGCGCCGATGACCCGCGCCTCATAGACCTGATATGCATCGATCATAAAGTCCTTGCGCAACACCGGCAGTTTGCAAGCCGCCCGCGCCTGCATCAGGAACGCATCATCGCCCTGGAAAAAGTCGCGGTCGGTCAGGACCGACAGACAGGTTGCACCACCCTGTTCATAAGAGTCTGCAAGCCAGGCCGGGTCAAAGTCGGCACGGATAATGCCCTTGCTTGGCGAGGCCTTCTTGATCTCGGCGATCACGGCAGATTTACCGGCGGTTATCGCCTTGCTGATCGCGTAAAAAAATCCGCGCGGTGCTGACGCACTGGCGATCTGAGCTTTCAATTGCTCCAGCGTTACCTTGGCACGCCGTTCCGAGATTTCTTCCTGCTTGCGTTTCAGGATGCGGGTGAGGATGTCTGATCCTGTCGATGTGCTCATGTTGTCCTTATGCGTTATTGTATGCGTGCCAGCCTGGTGCTCAGACTGATCAAGGCCTCCAGCTTGTTTCTGGCCGAACCATCCGCCAGAGCCTTTTCAGCAAGCCGCACACCTTGTTCAATCGAAGCTGCGATATTCGATGCGTAAATCGCGGCGCCCGCATTCAGCACGACCGTATCACGCGCCGTGCCCGGCTCATTGGCGAGTACGGCTTGCAGGATCCGGCAGCTGTCTTCAATTGTCTGCACCGTAATGTCGGTTAGTTTGCCGCGCTTCAGGCCAAACTGTTCCGGTGTAATCGTATAACTGTTGACCTTGCCGTCTTTCAGCTCGGCGACCGAGGTCGGGGCGGCGATACTAATCTCGTCCAGCCCGTCTTCCGAGTGCACGATCAACACGTGATTATTGCCGAGCGCCTTCATCACCTCGGCCAGTGGTGTGACCAGCTCGCGGGCATACACACCGATAACCAGGTTCGGCGCACCGGCCGGGTTCGTCAGTGGTCCGAGCATATTGAAGATGGTACGTACCCCGAGTTCCTTGCGTGGTCCTGCCGCATATTTGGTCGCACTGTGATGGGCGGGGGCAAACATGAAGCCGACGCCAACCTGGTTGATACACGCCGCTACCTGCTCCGGCGGCAGTCCGAGCTTCACCCCGGCCATGTCAAGCACATCGGCGCTGCCACTGCGACTGGAGACCGAGCGATTATTGTGTTTTGCCACCTGCGCACCGGCGGCGGCAACCACAAATGCCGCCGTCGTGGAGATGTTGAATGTGTGCATACCATCACCGCCGGTACCGACGATGTCGACCATGTTGGCGGTCTGGATATCGACCTTCAGTGCGAATTCACGCATGACGGTCGCCGCTGCGGCGATCTCGTCTATTGTCTCACCCTTCATCCGCAGCCCGACCAGGAAGCCACCGATCTGTGCCGGGGTGGTCTCGCCGGTCATGATGCTGCGCATGACCGCCTGCATCTCTGCGCCGCTGAGGTTTTCCCGTTTTAATAACTTGTTCAGTGCCTGTTGTATGTTCATGCCGGTGTCAGCCCGTGATGTTCAGGAAATTTTGCAGTAGTTGGTGACCGGCGTCGGTCAGGATAGATTCCGGATGAAACTGCACGCCATAGATCGGCAGCATCTTGTGGCGCAGCCCCATGATCTCGTCGATATTGCCATTCTCGTCCTGTGTCCACGCGGTGACCTCCAGACAATCCGGCAGGCTGCTGCGTTCGACCACGAGCGAATGATAACGCGTCGCCGTGAACGGGTTGGTGAGACTGGTAAACACATCGGTATTATTGTGATAAATCTTTGAGGTCTTGCCATGCATGACCTGACGCGCATGCAATACCTTGCCGCCCATCGCCTGACCGATACTCTGGTGACCGAGACACACACCGAGGATAGGGTAGCGCCCCTGCAAGCGGTTGATCACCTCCAGCGAGATACCCGCCTCGGTCGGCGAACACGGCCCCGGCGAGATGACAATACGCGCCGGATTCAGCCGCACGATCTCGTCCACGCTGATCCCGTCATTACGGTAAACGCGCACGTCCTCACCCAGCTCACCCAGATATTGCACCAGGTTGTAGGTAAACGAATCGTAGTTGTCGATCATTAACAGCATAAAAACTGTAATATATTGATATTTATAATATTATATTGTTTTGTATAGTAAACATACCCGCTTATATACCCGCAATTCGTATAGTCTGAGTAAGCTTATTGCATCTATTTCTCGGAATAGTCCGGCTACCCGGAAAGGCCGATAGAATAGCGTATTTATGGAATTATTTCTTGCGGTCTCACTAGCGTTTACCAAGCGAAGGGCAATTTATTACGGGCATACACCCGTATACATTCTGAGCGTGTAGGCTCACACAAAAGCAAACTGCGTCAGCCAGACCCCACCGGTACCCCACCCCCCGTTTTTCAAACTGGTACCA
>CAMBTO010000004.1 GCA_945870865.1 Klebsiella pneumoniae | reverse complement strand
GCATCGATGGTTGATCGCGAGGAGGAGTCGGTCGTGCGCCATTTCCCAATCGCATCAAAATTCTCCAGCGCGAACCCGAGCGGGTCCATCACCTTGTGACAACTGGCACAGACCGGATTGGCACGATGCTGTTCCATACGCTCACGCATGTTCAACACCCTGCCATCATCATTGCGGTCACGCAGGCCGGGCACATTCGCTGGCGGTGGCGGCGGTGGTGCACTGAGGATATTTTCCAGTACCCACTTGCCGCGGATGGTCGGCGCAGTACGGTTTGCATACGAGGTCACCGTCAGGATACTGCCCTGACCCAGCAACCCGCCTCGCGGCAGGTTTTGCAGCGACACCTTGCGGAAATGATTGCCGTACACATCCGGTATTCCATAGTGTTTAGCCAGTCGCTCATTCACAAAGGTATAGTCGGCACTGAGCAGCTCCAGCAACGGTCTGTTGTTGCGGAAGATATGTTCAAAAAACAGCTTCGTCTCGGTCTGGAACGCCTGCCTCAGGTTGTCCTCAAAATAGGGGAACAGTTCAATGTCCGGGTCGACGACATTCAGCTTGCCGAGGTTTAACCATTGGGCGGCGAAGTTGTCGATCATGGCATTCGAGCGAGGGTCGTCCAGCATGCGCTGTACCTGTGCGTCGAGCACATCAGGTTGACCCAACTTACCCGCCTCGGCCAGCGCCAGCAGTTCATCATCCGGGATACTGCTCCACAGGAACAGCGACAGCCGTGTCGCCAGCTCCATGTCCGAGATACGGAACACCGCGTCCGCTTTCGTATCTGTGGGCACACGCTCGGCCACAAACAGGAACTCAGGGCCAGCCAACATACGTTCTAGCGCCGTACCGATCCCGTTCTCAAAACCCTTTTCGCGCTGGCCCTGCTGATAAAATCCGACCAGTTCTTCGAGTTCCTCAGCGCTGGGCAGACGGCGGTAGGCCCGGTGTGCCAGTGTCGACAGTATCTTGCGCGCACACGGTTCATCAGCATCGGCCACCGGCTGGCAGATGAATACCCGGTCGCGGCTCGCCGTCGTGCCGAGGCCTTGCGCTTTAAACGGACCACCAATGGCGACCGTGCGCACACCCGGCTCACCACCCTTGTACTGGGAATAGTCATAGACGGTATGCTTTGGATACAACGGATCCTCCGGCAGCGTGGTCTCTTTCAGAAAGGTCACGGTCACCAGTCGCTTGCCAGCCTTCGCCGGGAAACGCACCTCCAGTGCCTTGTCGGCAAAGCGCTCGTATTCCTCCTGCTCAAACTCTCCCTGCGCCGCGGTAGAAAATAGCTGCGCGGTCTTGCCGTGTTTTTCACCACCAATGGTAAACAGGCCGAGACGTTCACCGTCAAGGCGCACATCCAGCTGGTGCGGTTTGTTGACCAGCCCGCGGATATAGTCACGATAGTTCTTCAGCAGATCAACCTTGATGACATATTCGCCATCCATCGGAAAATGATGTTCAAATGCCAGACCACCGCGCGAACCGAACGGCAGCTCCTCACCCATACGGTCTTCCTGCATCAGCTCATTTGATACGGAGTAATATTCAAAGCCGGGATGCATGTCCGGGTCACCGATCGCCTGGATCCTGACCTTGCGGGCGGCGGCCACATACTGCTCGACCAGCAACGGTGATATCGTGAGCACCGCACCCATATTATCAAAGCCGGACAGGGCATTGTCCGCCGGCAACAATGCGTCTGCCTTGATATCCACAGCGAGCAGATCACGTACGGCGTTCACATATTCGGTCCGGTTCAGACGCCGCAGTTCCGGTTCGCCAGGATGGGGGAACTCGCTTGCGTAACTGTCCAGACTGGTTTCCAGATAGCCCGCAAACCGGCTGTAGGTAGCGTCGTCCGGGCGTGGCATACCTGACGGTGGCATTGTCTTCGCCTTCAGTTTACGCAGTACTTTTTCCCAGATGGCACCATCAACACCAACCTTTTCAATATCCGCATGTTCGAGCGTCAGACCGGCTGTTTTCAGGGCATCGTTATGGCAGGAGATACAATAACTGTTGATCGTGGTGCGGTGTTCCGCAGCGGGGCCGGTCTGGCTTGCTCTTTGTTGCGCCAGTCCGGACTGACTGGCACAGGCCAGTATGAAAAAAACGGTAGCAATCCTTACAACGTTGTACATCAGCGAACCCCCCCGTAGCTAACGTATTCTAATGCAGGATTACAGCATTATTCAGCAAGAATTGCCATTAGCAAAGTGTAGTTAAAACAGGATTTGATATGCAGGAAAAAAATTGCACCCTGTTGTGTCAGATGACACAACAGGGTGCAGAGGGTAGAGGTTCAGACTATTGGAAGTTGTACTCCACACGTATTCCATAGGATCTGAAGCTGGAAGCGCTGACCGTTGTTGTGACCAGACCGGTATCGATCAGATCGTATTCCGGATAGTAGGTCTCCCTGTCCTGCAGGACATTGCGCACGAAGCCAACCAGCTTCCAACGCTCATCCTGCGGTCCGAAGCCTGCCGAGACGTTCATATCACCGTGACCCTTGGCCCATTTAACCGTTGAGGCAGGGTCATTCGAACGACCACTCCTGCTTTCATCGGCGATAAAGCCCCTGACATCAACAAACCAGGAATAGGTATCCATGATCGGACGGTTGTAGCTCGCACCCACGACAAACTTCCAGCTCGGGGTATCGGGTGGTTCAACGCCGGTACGGGACACGGTGTTCGCACCATACAAGGCACCATCCGGGGCCGCGCCTGGAACCAGCCTGCATCCACCCGCCAGGAAAAACTCTTCCGGTAGTTCGGATCGTGCCGGCAGACCAGCGCGACGAACCGCACCCAGCGAGCCCAGATGGGTATTGGCCGCGGTGACTTCCGCTGCTGACCGGCTTTCCATCGATCCACCTCGTGCACTTGATGTCGTTGCATCAATCGCCGCCGCCGTAAGGATGTTTGCCGAACAACCATCACCCTCGAAGTATTTGAACACACCGTCGAGTAAGGTACCGGCAAAGTTCAGCGTCAGTTGCTCGGTTGCAGCCGCCTGCAAGCTGAACTCCAGTCCATCCACCTGTTGTTTACCCGCATTCAGACTGACAGAGGTCTGACCAGCCTCGTTCAATACCGGAGCTGCACCTATCGTTTGTAAATCGCTGAAGGTATTGCGGAATGCGGTCACATCGTAACGGATCCGGCTGTCGTACAGCATACCCTTGGCGCCTGTTTCCCAACCCTCAACATATTCGGGTTCAAATGTCATTTCATCCAATGACTCCGGCAGTGTTCCTTGCGCGGTATCGGTGACGGGGCCCTTGAACGACTCAACAAACTTGGCGTAGAAGGTGTGGTCCCCATCCAGCGCATTTGGCGTAAAGCTGAGCACCACCTGACTGGAATAATTGTCCGCCTGTTGCTCGGTTGCCCACGGCCCGCTCTGGTTTTCAAATACCGGTGCAGTCAGACCCACCGCCGGCACCAGTCCACCCCGGTAATTCAACGGCACACTGGTACGGTTACCTCCGGAGTCATTCCAGAAGTTGGTCGTCCACAGATTGTTGATGTCAGCATTAGGAAGCAGCAATTGCGGACTGTCCACCCGTACCAGTCTGTCTGCACGGAATCCCGGACTGGTTGATCCACCCCTGCCGGTTATTGGATCTATCGTGGTATAGGCCGCGAGACTCGGGATAACGCGCTTGAAATTCGGATCAACCGTACAAGTTGCCGTATTCGAGTCGGTACCCTGAGAATCACACGGTATTTCATCAAAGATATACTGCGCGCCCCAACCCCTTACATAAACGTCCTTCTTGACGTCGGTGTAGCGTCCACCTACCGTTAATGAAAGTTGTTTATCCATACCGTTGAACATCAGGTTCCAGGAGGCCGATGACCATTCTGAATCTTCCCAACCGGTATTAAAACGCATGGCCCGACGGATTGAGCCGTTTTCGCCGTTACCGTTGTGAAAATCAATGCTGCCACGCTGATGGAATAACTGCGCCATGTAGCCGACGTTGATTCCACCGGCACCCATATCATAGCCCTCTTCAGGCGAGTCGAGCTGGAACATCTGGCTCCATTGGTCATAGTCCTCAAACTTTGGCTGATGACCCATTAAATAGGGACTCAGGATAAAATCTCTGGCGGCCTGTCTGTCCATCTTGACCCAGCCGGTCTGTGAGGTCAGCATGGAACCACCCGCGAGCTCATACTTGACATCAAGCACACTGTTCCAGGCATTAATATCATCCTTGCCCTCAATACCGCCCATATCGATACCACCGATACCTTCATGCCCGCCGTCTGTCGTATAAAAGGCCTGAAAAACACCACGACCATCGACGGACCCGTGTGTCAATGTATTACTGTTCTGGCTCGAATTGACGTTTGCCGGTGGCGCCCTGTAGGGTCCGCCGCGACCGAAGGCCAGATTACCCTTGAAACAGTCTTTTGGATCGGTTGCGACCTCCGGCTGGATTATGCCGGTGGAGTCGCCCACGCCTATCGGGGGTGCGGCAAAAATAGAGCGCTCATTACCAAACTGGCCCTGTAATGACTCCGTCTCACCGGTCAGTGGCGTGTTGCCCCACCCGGAAATCGGCGCGCCAGTCAGACAGCCGAGCGTGATTTCACTGCCATTGCGCTGCCTTGAATAATCCAGCTTATTAAATACAGTCAATCGGTCAGTGGGTTTCCACTCCAGCGCAATGCGACCACCTTTATGGTCAAACTTCGGCAATTTTTCACCTGGATTATAGCGATTCATGGCGATGCCATCGCTACCCTCATAGATACCGGCAATGCGTATACCGATCGTATCGGTCAGAGGACCACCCACCGAGCCATTAACCTCTGTTTGTGCGTCATTGCCAAGTTCAGCAGAGACGGATCCTTCCCACTCTTCCGTGGGACGCGCACTCCGTATATTGAATGCACCGGCCGTCGCATTCATACCGAAGTACAGCGGTTGGGGTCCTTTCAATACTTCAATGCTGCCTACGTCCAGAAACGCCGTCTTAACCATCGACATACGACCAAAGTACACACCATCCAGAAAAACCGGGGCCGCTGATTCCAGCGTCAATGAATTACCTCGGGTGGAGAAACTGCGTATGGAAACATTCTGTTCCTGGACGCCGTTGCTAATCACGACCGACGGTGTAAATTTCGACATGTCATCGAGATTACGATAACCCTGCATCTTCAAATCCACACCGCTATATGTCTCAATCGAGATCGGGACCTCTTGCAGCGACTGTTCGCGACGCTGCGCGGTAACCACTATTTCTTCAAGCGCTTGTGCGAACAATGATGTGGTGGGATACAAACTCCCGATGGCAGTGGCGATTACCAGAAGTTTTGGTAATGCCGGTTTACTGGACTTCTTGTTCGAAATCATTCTTACCCCCCCTTTACAGTGTAAAACGACAAATAAATCAAAACTGCTAATTCGTATAGAAAAACCCTTTAGTTATTTATAAGTGTTATCAAAACTGGCAACCCGGTTCTGGCTGCTGAATGTTCATTACTAAATAAAAAGTCTGATCTTGTCAAGCGAATTGCAACAATAGACACGCCAAGGCCCTGCGACCACCCGTCCTGGTGTGAATAGATGGCATTCGTGGTTCGATCAAATCGGGGCTTGTAGAGTCTCCATCCAGTCTTTATCATCCACCGGGCAACCCTCTGTTTGCAAAGATCCGATCCCCCTTAACTGCTGGATATAAAGGTATCTCATGAGCTCACGCATTTCCCGGTTGCTGGTTATACTTTCACTGTGCCTGTTGTTGCCGTTTAACACCCACGCGCAGGAAAAACGCCGACCCGCCCAGATTGCATTCAATCTGTATCCCTACCTGTCTGATGTAAAGACAGATACTGATCTCACCATCACTATGCTGATGCCCTTGCCTGCGCGGTTTTCGTATTTCGGATTCGTCAACTTTGGCGACACACTGTCGTCAGGTGACCCTGACTTCCTGTTGACCGAACAGAACCTGATCTGGAATGTATCGGAAAAACTGCCGCTGGATCTGGTAGCCCAGGACATCATCCGTCGTGGCCATAACAATGACACGATCCATCTCGGTGTACGCTGGCGCCTGAATAGCACGCCGATGTTGGCCGGGTTTCTGAAGGCAATTAACCTGAACTATTCGTTACAGATTTTCCCGACCCGCATCGATCAACGCGATGTCGGTGGCTGGCAGCTATCCCATACCTACCAGATGACATTCCCGTATATCTCCGACCGGCTCTATCTCGGCGGATTCCTTGATCACAATATAGATGAGAGCTCTCACCCCGGCTTTACCCGTGACAATGTGATCAGCGAGACCCAGATTGGCGTACGTCTGTATCGCCAGCTGTACGCTGTGGTGGAATATCGTATCAATGATTATCGGCGTTCCGACAATACCAACATCGGTGCCGGTTTCGAGATCAAGACCAGCTGGTAATTAATAAACAGCAAAAACTTGCGGGATGAATTAACCCTGTAACGAGTTCCAGCCAACGCCTTCGATCAGTTCATAATCGACCTGGCGGCCGCTGGGCAGTTGTGAACTTAATCGCAGCCATTCACCTGCCGGACCATACCACAGGTCGATGTGCAACTTCTCGCCGGTCAGCGTAAACCGCTGTGCCAGCCACTCACGTCCGGCAACGTCTATCGTCTCCCAGGCGCCAGGCTCGACCTTAATCGCAACCAGTTTGCCCGTCTGCGGGTCCAGCAAGCTGTTCTCCTTCAGAAATGTGCTGTCCCAATAGGCAAATGATTTCACACAGGCCGGCATTGCGGTATCACCGGGAGTACTGCTGGCACTGACCAGAAAGTTGCCCTCGTCCAGCCTGCCCTTCACCTCGATCTGTTTATTATTACTGTTCGTGGCAGCATCAATGCTGAGCAGACAACCTGCCTGCCACAATTCACGCGCCTGGTGCTGATAGCTGTAGGCGTTGAAGAACAGGATATTTACCTGCATGTTCGCCTCGCTTTGCACCTGTATCAGACCGCCCTGCGGGGTCACGGTAAACAGGTGTTCTCCGACGGGTTTCCCGTCCAACAAGACATTAAAACGCCAGCTCGAACCGGACTGTGCCAATACGGCGATCGATACTGTCATCAGTATCAGACCCGTCAATAGACCGATCAGGCTTGTAAGTAAAACACGCGGGGCATGCATGACCTTGATTCCTGTTGTCGTAATAAACATTTATTCTGTATGCAGCCATGTGAACAACAGGTGAAATTACCTGCCCGGAGCGATTTAGCAGTTTACCGTTACACTTGTTATACTGCCAAATCTCACATTCCGGATTGATCTGAATAATCGTGAAATTCCCGCATTGCATACCGCCACGGCGACTGTCCCTGTTGTCTGCCCGTCATTTGATGTGATGACCATGTTCGCCCCTGGCCAGATTAAAATGACAACACTACGTCAGTGGGGTGGACTTGCGCTGGCGCTGTATTTACTCAACTTTGCACTTACGTTTCATAATGTCTGGCCGACCCTGTGGATCACCACGCAGCATGAAGTGTCGATTGAAATAGCCACACTGCTCGTACTGCTCGCGCTGTGGTTACGCCGGCGTACAACTGTGTCAACCCGACTGGTATCCGTGCTGGCCGTTGTACTTACCATCATGACTGTCGGCCGGTACGCCGAGGTTACCTCACCGGCACTGTACGGCCGCCCGGTGAATATTTACTGGGACGCGCAATATCTGCCCCACGTCGCCGAGATGCTTATCGAGGCAGCCCATCCATTGCTGGTACTCGGGCTGCTGGCCGGTATCATGCTCGCGTTCGGTGGGTTGTATTCGATGTTACGACTCGCGGTGTTACGGGTCGCAACGGCCTGCACCCGCCGTGACGAGCAACGTGTAGTCGGAGGACTGGCGGCGCTACTGCTCATTGTTTATCTCAGCGGGTTTGCCGGTATTCCAATCAATAAGATGCGGCTCTATTCCATACCGGTCAGCCACATGGTATTAGGACAGGCCGAGTTTATCCTGGTTGCTCTCGGGTCTGACGAACAACTTGCTGCGTTGGTCAAAAAGAACCCGCTCGATAATTTTGCCCTGCCCAAATTGCAGGGTGCCGACGTGATCGTACACTTTGTCGAGTCGTATGGCGCGATTGCGTTTGATTCACCCGGGATCGCAGCGACGCTGGAGCCGAGCCGGATTGAACTGGCCGAGGCGATCAAGGCAACCCATCGCCGCGTTGTCTCCGCATTTGTGGTGTCTCCCACATTTGGCGGTGGTTCCTGGCTCGCCCACTCCAGCTTCATGTCCGCGCTTGATATTGATAACAACGGCACCTATAACCTACTACTGACACGTAATCAACCTACCCTGTCGACCCGCTTTGCCGCACTGGGTTACCGATCACTGGCACTAATGCCGGGTCTGCGTAGTGAATGGCCGGAAGGTGTGTTCTACCACTTCGAGCATATCTATGGCTCCAGGGAAATAGACTATCGCGGTCCGGAGTTCGGCTGGTGGCGTATCCCGGACCAGTATTCAATCTCCCGTTTCGCAGAGCTGGAATTGAACAAGCCGAATCGCAAACCGCTGTTTCTGATGTTCACTGCAATCAGCTCGCATATGCCGTTCCGGCCAACACCACCTTACCAACCGGACTGGTCGCGGGCTCTTGATACGAATCCGTATGATGCAGCCGAGGTGGCCGCCTCGATGGCGTTGCTGCCGGAATGGACAAACATGCAACCGTCCTATGCGGGTACGCTGGTGTATACCCTCCAGTATCTCGCCGGGTTTCTGCGGCAACAGGCGGACCGTGACATGTTCTGGATCGTCATAGGTGACCACCAGCCGACGGCCAGTGTCAGCGGCGAAGGCGCCCGCTGGGACGCCCCGGTTCATATAATCACCGCAAATGACGAGATCATCGAGGAATTGCTAAAGATCGGCTTTGTTGAAGGCCTCACCCCGTCGCCCAACCCGATCAGCGAGATGTACGAATTGACCCCACATCTGCTCAACACTTTGCGCTGAGTCCCCCGTAAAACAAACCGGCTTTACATTGACGCCACCGCCTGTCGGACACTACACTTGATATATTAATGTCATTATCTTCCCTGCCTAGTACCACCCTGCAGGTAAGGTGAATATCCCGGGGGGGAATACGATGCTTATTAACACACGCTCGGTGACGTGCGCTTTTATACTTTGCGCGGTTATCCAGATATTCTGCTAATAACCGCGTCCATCTGGCTTACTATAATAAAGAATTAACGAGACCTGCCAGGGTCTGGTTAGCATATTGTTAGAAGTACAAGAATGTCGAGGCCACAATGACTAGATTTTGGCGAAACGGATTCTATAGAACGAGCCCTTTGGGAGATACGCACTGGGTTAAAGACCTTCACATCGCCTAAGGTAATCAGCATCTCGCCGTTGTCGCCTCCCTTAGAGGAGTTTGAGAGCCACGTTCGCTCTCACGCAGGAACTGGACGAAATATTCAACTGGTGATTCGAAGCAAGAAGGACCACAGCGTAGTGGCGCTGGAGAAGTACCTTGATTCCATGTAGTAGTTCGGCGTCTAAAAATGCACTCAATCCGACGCAGGAAAGCAAGTTTGTTCTTGCTAAGCACTGTGGCGGCGCGGATCAGCTAAATCGTTATGTTTAATCACAATTAGTCTTGTGGTAGTTACATAATGTAACTACAATAAATTCATATGGATTTTGAATGGGACGAAAAGAAGAGAAAGGAGAATCTTCGTAAACACGGACTTGATTTTCGTGATGCCCCGATTCTGTTTAAAGGACCAATGTTAGTTCACCTTGATACACGAGCTGAATATGAAGAATCGCGTTGGATTGGTATCAGAATTATCGAAACTGACTGTGCAGTCATTGCATTCACCGAACGTTACAATGGAAAAAATACCCGAATCATCTCTTTAAGAAAAGCTCTTACTCATGAACGCAAAATCTTCAAAAAAACGATCAAAGACCGATTGGCATAAAATCAAGGCTCAATCCGATACCGATATAGACACTTCGGATATTCCACCTCTCGATCCGGATTTCTTTAAATCAGCGGTGTTGCGCATGCCGACAGGCAAATCGAGTATCACCGTGCGCCTCGATGCTGATGTACTGGAGTGGTTCCGAAAGCAAGGTGGTGGATATCAAACCAGGATGAATGCCGTGTTGCGAATATATATGGAAGCACACAGAAAATGATTAGACATTACCAGACGTTGGATGGGCGCCAACAACGCGCACATCCACTCTATCGTAAACCTGTAATCAAGTAATCTGGCTGCTGTCTGTGTAGAAACCACCAGGGAAGAGACAACATCAACTTGCAACCACTCACTAGAATTATTACCCGATCATTCCCCGTTTCAGGTACATGCATTGGTTGATGAAATAAAAATGGTCAATCAATACAGTGCATTGAATGAACTCGGCTGGAATGACTGGTTTGCGCAGCGGGCCAATTGCAAACCAACGGAAACTCTGGCCCGCGTTGCGGTGGTTGATCGTGATCAGATGTTACTGATGGATCAAGGCGGCACGTTTCGGGCAAAATTGTCGGGGCGCTATCTACACCAGCATCACCTGAACCAGGAGTTGCCATGCGTGGGCGACTGGGTTTGTGTGGAGAAGCAGCCCGGCGATAAATTCGGAGTGATACATACGTTGCTGGAGCGCCGGACTTCACTGTGCAGAAAGTTGGCCGGTAACGAGATAGAGTTCCAGATGATTGCGGCGAATGTGGACTATGTGCTGGTCGTGCAATCTTGCCACTTTGATTTCAATCTGAAGCGTCTGGAACGTTATCTCATCATGGTGTTGGAAGGTGGTGCCGAGCCCTGCATTCTGCTGACCAAGACAGACCTGGTTAGTCCAGTTATCCTGGCTGCACAATTGGCTGAAATCCGGTCTATCGGAATTACCGCACCGATAGTGCCTTTGAGTAATGTGACGGGTGACGGCCTGAATGCAGTCAAACAGCGGCTGCTTCCAGGTATGACCTATTGCTTCGTTGGGTCGTCAGGAGTGGGGAAAAGCACGCTCATCAATCAGTTGATCGGCCGAGATCGGATGGAAACGAGATCTGTCAGCGGATCCGGCGAAGGGCGGCACACGACCGTTCGTCGTGAACTGATATGTCTCGAAGGCGGTGCATTGGTCATCGACAATCCCGGAATGCGTGAATTCAGCATCCTCGGCGCGGAAAGCGGTATAACAAGTAACTATGCCGTCATCTCCGGGCTCGCGTCTGGCTGCCGCTATCAGGACTGTAGCCATACTGGTGAGCCAGACTGTGCCGTCCTCGCAGCCGTGCAGACTGGCGAAGTCAGCAAGGACTCTCTGGATAATTTTCGTAAACTCAAGGAAGAATCCGGGTCCAACAACCTGTCCTATGCCGACAAACGAAAGAAGGATCAGGGCTTTGGTCGAAGTATCAAGTCGGCCAAGAAGGACAAACGCAATACGTAAACTGTTCCTTCTGCATCACCGGGCAGTCGATTTACCTGATGACCCTCATGTTTCCGGTATGTTACCGACTGGAAACCAAGTGTTTACCTTATGTGCGTCAGCTCTTGATCTGGATCAAACCATCCTGTATTCAAACAGATATGCTGCCTGCCATGTATAACGATGCGGGATAGCGTTCTTCTGTGTACTGAATCAGATCATGACCCTTAACATCCACCCATTTTTTATCTTCCAGATCCTGTTTAATCCGATGGCGGTATTGCGCGGTGTAGCTGACCGCGAGATTTCAGCGCCGACGGTTTTTTTCAGGCTGGCGGTCTGGCTGGGTCTGATTCCGCCGCTGTTTGCCTATCTGGGAGCCAGTATGTTTGGCTGGCGGTTTGGCGCGGTTGAGCCGATTTATCTGCCTGCTGGCACGCTGATTGGTATCAGCATTGCCTATTACGTAACGCTGCTGTTTGGCTATGTCAGTACCGCGCTGGTGTCACAGTGGATGGCAACGACCTACGGCGCGGTGGTCTGGGACGAGACGTTGAATGAAGGCACCCATCCTGCCCCACTGTGGTGGTTCTGGCTAATCTTCTCCGCGATGATATTCACCGTCATTTATCTGATCCTGTACCCGGGCCTTGGCAGCTTCAGCGGTGCGCTGAAGTGGTCGCAAGGTCATCAGATTGAAGAAAGCTACAAACATTATCACGAGAATTTTGATGCCATCCGCGAGAGTGCGCTCACCCTGTCTGTCGCCGAAATGCAGCAAGATGAGTTTGTTATGAACAGTGCCAGCCGAATCTTTGACCACAACTGTGCTGGTTGTCATGGACCAGATGGTGGCGGCATGGCGAACCGCTTCCCGAACCTGATGGACGCGGACTGGCAATGGGGTGGTTCGGCCGAGCAAATCGAACAGACACTGCGTCAGGGTCGCAAGGCGAACATGCCGGCCTGGGGCGCGAGTCTGGATGACCAGAAGATCGCGCAGGTCATTGGCTATCTACGTGCGCTGGGTGCAGGTGGAGATGGTGCGACGGATGATGTCGGCAAAACGATATACAACCAGTTCTGTGTCGGCTGCCACGGCGCAGAAGGCAAGGGTAATCCAATGCTAGGCGCACCGAACCTGAGCGATGCTGTCTGGTTATACGGTAATGATGATGCTGCACTGACTGAAACGATACGCAATGGCCGCAACGGCGTCATGCCGGTGTTTGCCGGACGCCTGAATGATCTGCAAATCCGTATGCTGGTTGCATGGTTGACCCGCCAGAAGAGTTGACTGTCAGGCTGTCACCTTCTCATGCTGTCTGGCAATCAGCATATACAGTGAGGGCACAACAAACAACGTGAAGATCGTCCCCACCGCCATACCACCGACCAGCACCAGACCGATCGAATTACGCGCCGCCGCACCGGGGCCTTCCACCAGCGTCAACGGGAAATGTCCGGCTATCGTCGCCACCGAGGTCATCAGTACCGGACGGAAACGGGTGATGGCGGCTTCACGAATCGCCGCAAACTTGTCATGACCGCTTTCCTGTAACTTGTTGGCAAACTCAACAATGAGGATACCGTTTTTCGCGATCAGTCCGACCAGCGTGACCAGACCAACCTGGGCGTAGATATTCATCGTGGTGGTCCAGCCATCTGTCCAGTAAGGCATGTCGGGATTCGGCAATTTCAGCACGGTGAATATCAATGCACCGAACATCGCCAGCGGTACCGAACCGAGCAGGATCACAAACGGCTCGCGGAACGAATTGAACTGCACGGCGAGCACGAGGAAGATCAGCAATACAGCAAGACCGAGCGCTGGAAGGAATTTACCACCTTCGGTACGTAACTGTCGTGATTCGCCAGTGTAGTCAATACTGTATCCTGGTGGCAGGATCTCGGCAGAGGCCTGTTCGAGCACCTTTAATCCGGCGTCCAGCTGGGCGGTCATGCCGGACAACTTGATCGCATTTAACTGCTGGAAACGGTTCAGCGAGCGCGGTACGGTGGTGTTCTTGATCGTGGCAAACGTACTGAGCGGTACCAACTGGTTGTTCGGGCCGGTCACGTATATGTTGCCGAGCTGTTCTGGATTGAGCCGTTCACTGCGGGCCAGCTGTGGGATGACCTTGTAGGCGCGTCCGTCAATATTGAAACGATTGACGTAGTTACCACCGAGCGCGGCGGCGAGATCCGATCCCACCTGGGCATTGCTGAGTCCGAGGTCGGCCACCTTTTTATGATCAATCACAATCTCGGCCTGCGGCTGATCAAACTTCAGATCTATTTCCGGCGGGAAATAGAATATCCCGCTCTCCATCGCCTTCGTCTGCAATTGGCGTGCGACCTCCAGCATCTTCTCCGGCGCATCGGTCGAGGTGATGACGAATTCTATCGGGAAGTTACTGCCACCGGGTAACGCAGGTGGCATACCCACAAATATTTGCAATCCGGGTATCTGTGCCATCCGTCCCTGTACTTCATGCAGGATCTCTTTCATCGAACGTTCACGCTGGTCCCACGGTTTCACCACCATACCGCTGAACCCACCGACACCGAGGCCTGCCGCAAACGGATCTGATGGCGACAGTAACAACTGGAATGTCAGGTCACGCTCGGGTGTGACCAGAAAGGCATTCTCAACCGCACGACCGTAGTGGCTCTTCTGATCGGCAGTCGCATTGGCGGCATTATTGATAATACCAAACATAAAACCCTGGTCCTCCAACGGCGCCAGCTCAGTCGGGGAAAACATATACATCGGGATCGCCATCAGGCTGAGGACCGCCCACACGGTATAGACGGCGGGACGTGCATGTAATGTCCGATCAAGTCCGTGCGCGTAGGAATCACGCAGACGATTAAAATGCGAATTGACCCACCAGGAAAACCCTTCTTCCTTCTCCGACACACGCAATAATTTTGCCGACATCATCGGTGACAGCGTTAGTGCGACGATACCGGATATCGTAACAGCACCTGCCAGCGTCAGTGCAAACTCGCGGAACAAGGTACCGGTCAATCCACCCTGTAAACCTATCGGGGTATAAACCGCCGCCAGCGTGATGGTCATGGCAATCACCGGACCTATCAGCTCACGTGCGCCAGCGAGTGCTGCCTGTAATGCCGTCTGGCCCTCACGCATGCGTCGATCCACGTTCTCTACAATAACAATTGCATCGTCGACCACCAGCCCGACCGACAGCACAATCGCGAGCAGCGTCAGCAGATTCAGCGTAAAGCCAAATGACTGCATCAGGAACACACCGCCTATCAGTGATACCGGGATGGCAACCACCGGCACCAGCACCGAGCGGAAACTGCCGAGGAACAGGAAGATGACGACGATGACGATCAGCAACGTGTCTATCAAGGTGAACACAACCTCGTGGATCGCATTACTGATGTACTCGGAGGCGTCATAACCGATAGAGGCCTCAAGACCCGGGGGCAGCCCCTTCTTGATAGCCTCCAGCTCAACGCGTATACGCGCCACCACATCGATGGTATTTGCATTCGGTAACGGGAAGATACCCATGAACACGGCGGTCTGGTCGTTGAATCGCACCTCGGTATCATAATCTTCTGCGCCGAGTTCCACGTCAGCGACATCTGCCAGATGAATAATGGTTCCGTTCTGTTCGCGTATGACCAGATTTTTGAATTCATCGACCGTATGCAGGTCGGTATTTGCCGTCAGGTTGACCTGGACAAACGCGCCCTTGGTGCTGCCCACCGCTGCAAGGTAGTTGTTTGACGCCAGCGCCCCATACACCTGCGAGGGACTGACATTCAACGCGGCCATTTCCAGCGGCTTCAACCAGACCCGCATCGCAAATGTACGCGCACCGAGTATTTCTGCATTCTGGACGCCGGTTACGGCGGCCAGACGTGGTTGTACCGTGCGTACCAGATAATCGGTGATCTCGCTCTGCGACATCGCCTCGGAGGAAAAGCTCAGGTAGGCAGAGGCAAACTCGGAATCGGCAGACTGTAAACTTATTGACGGCACCTGTGACTCGGCCGGTAATTCATTGCGGACCTGGTTAACCTTGGCGGTAATGTCGGTCAGCGCCTTGGTCGGGTCATAGTTCAGCTTCAGCCGTGCGGTGACCAGCGACAGACCGAGCAGACTTTTTGATTCAACGTAATCAATACCGTCAACGGAAGATATGGCGCGTTCGATCGCGGTTGAAATAAACCCGCGCACGACCTCTGCGCTGGCACCGACATAAACAGTCGCCACCGTGACCGAGGCATTTTCACTGCGTGGATACTGGCGCACACTGAGCGAGTTCCACGCCTGTAACCCGGCGATGATGATCATCAGATTGACGACTATCGCCAGTACCGGTCGGGTAACAAAAATATCGGTAAAGGCCTTCATGCGATGTGGCTACGCTGCTGGATCATAAAAGTGATATCAGGTGTTATCCGGTGTCGGGGTAAACGAAAACTCCGGTGCCAGCGCGGTATCAATTACGACACTCATGCCTGGACGCAGTTTGAACAATCCGGTTGAGACGATACGCTCACCGGCAGAGACGCCCTCAACCACCTGCACAAAATCACCCCGGGCCACACCCAACGTCACCGGACGGGGCTGGACCGTCAACTGGCCATTATTGGCGGCATCTTCAACAACATAGACCAGATTGCCGGACGGATCATACTGCACGCCCGTGGCCGGGATGAACTGACCGGTACTCGCTTTTGCCAGCATTACCTCTACTGAAACAAACATACCGGGTATCAGCCGACCGTCTTCATTTTCCAGTGTGGCCTGGACCGTCACATTGCGGGTCGTGACATCCACATCCGGTTCAATTGCGGTTATTTCACCTGCAAACTGCTCACCCTGATACGAATCGGATGTCACAATAATCTTCAGACCATTTGCCAGCGAACCCAGCTGTTGTTGTGGCAGGGTAAATTCGACATAGACCGGTGATACCTTTTGTAATGATACGACAGCACTGGCCTTGTCAAGGAACTGACCAATACTGATACGGCGTATGCCGAGCTTGCCGGCAAACGGTGCACGGATAACCTTTTTCGCCATCATTGCACGAATGTTTTCCAGCCGTGCATTTGCTTCCTTCAGATTCGTGTCTGCCGAGGAGTAATCTGCCTCGGAGATACCCTTGCGAGCATATATATCCTGTGCCCGTTTGAAGATACGTGCCGCACCTTCTGCTGTCGCCTCCGCCAGACGCAACTGTGATTGTTCAATATCCATATCCAACTCAACCAGCACATCTCCGGCATTCACCATCGTGCCCGCCTCGAAACTGATCTTGCGAACGATGCCTTCCATCTCATTTTTGACAACAATCCCCTGTACCGCCACCACTGAACCCACGGAAGAGATACTGTTTCCCAATGGGTGTTCGCGGACCGTTTCAACGTTGACCGTCTCGGGTGGCATGACCATTTGTGCGGAGGCATCGCCCATCGCTTTGAACTGCATTAACTTGATTCCGACCAGACTGAAAACGATCGGTAAAGCAATCAACAGGCCACCCAATACCCATAAGAGTCTTTTTAACATGGAGATAATCTACCTAATAGGACAGGCGCAATTTTATATGGCTGACACGCCATTCACAATGAAAGAATAAGTGACGCATTAACAATTAAGACAGTTCTCCTGCACCAGAGTTGTGCTTTCAGGTTACGGTTACCCGCGCAAACTTGCGCTTGCCGATCTGGATCACATAGCTGTTTCCGGGCAACAGTCTGACATCACGATCACTGACCTTTTCCCCGTCCACCCGCACCGCGCCCTGGCTAATCATGCGTATGGCTTCAGAGGTACTGGCGGTCAGGTCGGCCTGTTTTAACACGAAGACCAGGGCTATACCGCTGCTCCCGACCTCACTGGTGAATCTGTGTTCAGGCATTTCGTCAGGGATCTGTCCATGGCGGAAGCGATTGATAAAGTCCTCGCGGGCGGCATCGGCGGCCTGATGGCTGTGGAAACGGGCCACCAGTTCCTCCGCCAGCAGGATCTTGATATCACGCGGATTGGTGCCCTCAGTGACCGATTGCTTCAGCCCGGCGATATCCCCCGTCATACGAAAACTGAGCAGGTCATAATACCGCCACATCAACTCATCGGAGACCGACATGACCTTGCCAAACATCTGCTCTGGCGGTTCGTTGATAGCGATGTAATTATCAAGTGATTTTGACATCTTCTGCACGCCATCAAGGCCTTCGAGGATAGGCACTGTCATGATGACCTGCGGTTCCTGACCTTCCTCACGCTGCAGGTCACGTCCGACCAGCAGGTTGAATTTCTGATCCGTTCCACCGAGCTCTACATCTGCCTTCATCACCACGGAGTCGTAACCCTGCATCAGCGGGTAGAGAAATTCATGTATGGAGATAGGCAGGTTCGCCGCATACCGTTTCTTGAAATCATCACGCTCAAGCATGCGCGCTACCGTTGATCGGGCCGCTAGCTTGATCATCCCGGCGGAACCGAGTTGCTCACCCCAGGTAGAATTGAAACAGACCTCGGTCCGATCCGGATCCAGGATCTTGAATACCTGGTCCTGATAGGTCTGTGCATTCGCCCTGATCTCATCGCGCGTCAGCGGCTTGCGTGTCACATTGCGCCCGGTCGGATCACCTATCAACCCCGTGAAATCACCGATCAGAAACATGATATGGTGGCCGAGTTGCTGGAAATGACGCAGCTTGTTGATTAGCACGGTATGACCGAGGTGCAGATCCGGTGCTGTCGGATCAAAACCGGCCTTGATCCGCAGTGGTTTGCCACGCTCCAGCCGGGTTATCAATTCCTGCTCGTGGATGATCTCGTCTGTGCCACGCTTCAGCAGTGTTATGGCCTCATTTGTATTACTCATGGGGATAACATTCCGGCATGATGTGAAGGGGTCGAAATAGTTTGATTTAAAAGCATTATTTATTCATTCCTGCATTGACGAATTTGCCCATAGGCGCTATGGTTTGCCTAAATATTGTCCAGTAATAATCGTGCCTTACAAAATTTATGTAAAATCTGACTATAAACCGGTTGTCCGCTGGATTCCAGACCGTCCTTGGTATCTGAGGACACGTGGTTTTATCTGGGCCTGCACCGGTTTTTTTGTATCGGCGACGGCGGCCATCATATCATCCATGGTGCCATCGACCGAATGGACTAACAACCCGGATCTGGATTCTGCCCTGTACAGCCTCTATCCTGAACAGATCATCGCTGCCAACCTTAATTATATCCACATCAACAAGCAGCGTCGGCCCGTAGGCCAACCCTTCAACACGAAACGCGCCCAGGCAGATGTTCCCGAGTCGGATCAGTGGCAGAAAATCAGGGTCGTCTCGGGTGACAGCCTGTCGATTATCTTCGACCGCATGAAGATTTCACCAGCGGTACTTTACACCATCATGACATCCGGGCAGGACACCCGTGCACTGAAGTTCCTGTTACCCGGGCAGGAACTCCGGTTCAGGATGAAAGACGGCCGGTTACAGGCGCTCGAATATGATCAGGACATGCTCACTACGCTGCAAATCAACCATGAAAACGGCGCCTATACCAGCAAGCTTATCAAGATTGACCTCGATATAAAGGTACTGGAGACCAGCGCCACCATTGATAGCTCACTGTTTATTGCCGGCCAGAAGGCCGGACTGTCAGACAACCTGATTATGCAGCTGGTGGCTATCTACGGCTGGGACATCGATTTTGCACTGGACATACGCAAGGATGATCGTTTCAAACTGATCTACGAAGAACAGTACAAGGAAGGTCAAAAGGTCGGTGAGGGGCCGATACTGGCGGCAGAATTTATCAACCAGGGCAAGAAATTCCGTTCAGTCAGATTCAAGATGCCGGACGGGACCACAGAATATTTCGCGGATACGGGCGACAGTATGCGCAAGGCGTTCCTGCGTACTCCGCTGAACTTTACCCGTATCAGCTCCGGCTTCAGTCTGAGCCGCAAACACCCGGTACTGAACAGGATACGGGCACATAAGGGCGTGGATTATGCCGCGCCTACCGGCACGCCGGTCAATTCGGCCGGAAACGGTACCATCGTCTCGGCAGGGACAAACGGTGGTTATGGCAGGACCGTCGTTATCCAGCATGGCAGTGAATACAGTACGCTTTACGCCCATCTGTCGAAATTTGCAAAAGGCCTGAAAAAGGGCATGCGCATAAAACAGGGACAGACGATAGGGTATGTCGGCCAGTCCGGTCTCGCCACCGGCCCGCATCTGCATTATGAATTCCGCGTGAAAGGTGTGCACCGTAATCCACTCACCCTGCCGTTCCCGAAAGCCGAATCGATCCCCTCAGCATTAATGGCCGACTTCAAAAAGTCCACAGCGCCCCTGCTCTCCCAACTTGACAAACAGACGATCCATTCCACGCCGGTTATGATTGCGCTCAAGGAACCTGATCTGCTGGACTCACCACCGGCTGTAGTGGATCCGCTCCAGCAATAACTGTGTATTATATTGGCCTCATGTCCGGAACCAGCATGGACGCCATTGATACTGCGCTGGTAGAAATTAACGACAATAATCTGGTCGTCCTCCAGTATCGACAATATCCGATCCCGTCCGCCGTCCAGACCGCCGTGCGCAAGGTCACTGTTCAGACATCACTGGAGCAGATAACCGAACTTGACGTCATCCTGGGTGAACTGTTTGCTAATGCAGTCAGTGCCATACTGGCACTCTCCGGACTGACCCCGGCAGCGATTACTGCCACAGGCAGTCATGGGCAGACGGTAATGCATCTGCCCACCGGCACTTACCCCCGCACACTACAGATCGGTGACCCGGCCCGGATTGCTGTCAAAACAGGGATCACGACCGTGGCCGACTTTCGCCGTAACGATATTGCTGCGGGTGGTCAGGGCGCGCCACTGGCCTGTGCCTTCCATGCTTGGCGATTTCGCTCTGCAGAGCGGGATCGCGTGGTGCTGAATCTGGGCGGCATGGCAAACATTACCGTGTTACCTGCAAGGTCAGACCGTGAAATCACCGGGTTTGATACCGGTCCTGGCAATGCCCTGATGGATGGCTGGATCCAGTTACATCAGCAATGTGACTTTGATACTGACGGTGCCTGGGCCGCCTCGGGCAAAGTCGACCTGCAATTACTCGGACTGATGCTGGCGGATTCCTACTTCAGTAAACGTCCGCCGAAAAGCACGGGTAAGGACGATTTTAATACGGGCTGGCTCGCCTCCAAACTGAACATGACGGGGCGTCAAATTGAGCCTGCCAATGTCCAGGCTACCCTGCTGGAACTGACGGCGCGTTCCATCAGCACAGCAATCGCACAGAACGCCGCCGAAACGACGGAAGTACTCGTTTGTGGCGGTGGCGTGCATAACCGTGCGCTGTTACAAAGATTGAAAGAATACATGCCGGACCGAACCATCGTACCTACCGATCATTACGGGGTGAGTGCGGATGCAGTTGAAGCGGTTACGTTTGCCTGGCTGGCAAAATGCAGGCTGGAGCAGCTACCTGCCAATATCCCGGCGGTCACCGGGGCAAGTCGACAGGTCATACTCGGGGCGATTTATTGTTCCTGATGGCTGGACAAAATAAAGGGCGACAGGTGTAACCTCACCTGCCGCCCCGAATCACACAAATATTACTTGTCTTCTACCCGATACTGGTCGTGACAGCTCCCACATTCCTTCATGTCTTTTGCCATCGCCTTGGCGCCTTCGATATCAGTCGCGGCCAGTGCAGCAATCGCAGCACCCTTGTCTGTCAGGGCCTTCGACTTGGCGGCAAAGTCAGACGCATTCGTCCACACGTCCGGCTTGGCAGTTGAATCGCCCACAATCGCATTCAAGGTAAATGCCTCAGGTATGACCATGCCCAGTGCGGACAGCGCATGGGCGGCATGGGTAAACGCAACCACATCGGTAGGACGCTTGCCATCGGCCATGTCACGCATGACAGCGCGCTGGGCCGCTATCACATGCATTAACTCCTGACGGCCCTTCACGGCCTTCTCTTCCTTTGTGGGTTCTTTTTTCTCTGCGTCCTGCGCCGTTACCAGCGTTAGCCCCAATATGGAAACGATTATTGAGACTGCGATTGTCCTGAACATCTTCATATTTTCCCCTCCCCTGAAATAAGTGCCTGTTCTGTATTATATACTGTCGGTGACGGACAAAATCTGCCCACCCGACTTGCCGTCAGCGATGATATTCCCCTATTTTATCAACAGCAACAAAAAACTAAGGCCTGTAACGCTGCCCTGCTGACCAAAAAAAAGCGCCTCGGCGCTTTTTTTTCAAGACCGTCAACCCAGGTCAGACAGAAAAGGACGACCCACATCCGCAGGTAGTGCGGGCATTTGGATTGCGAATGACAAACTGCGCGCCTTCCAGTCCTTCGGAATAGTCGATTTCAGCGCCGGCAAGATACTGGATACTCATCGGGTCTACCAGTAACCTGACGCCCTCGCGTTCGATGACTGTATCGCCGTCAGTAGTCTTTTCATCAAAGGTAAAACCGTACTGGAAGCCGGAGCAGCCACCACCACTGATATAAACCCTCAACATCAGCCCGGCATTACCCTCGTCCTCAATCAGTTCCCTGACCTTGGAGACGGCTGAATCGGTAAAATTAAGCGGATCCGGTACGTAACCGGCGCCTTCTTCAAAAGTGCTTTGCATATGTCTTCTGCCCTGAAACGGTTATTACTGTAGATATGGCCAGTGTAACCAAAAACCAAGTGATTTGCTCAAGTATCTTGTTCGGGGATATCAAACACATCATCAGTACGCGGGGCGCCTTTGCGCGGCTCAGGTTGGGCGATGTGCACCAGCTTGCCATTAACCTCGGCACCGATGGCCATTTCTATCAGGTTATAATGAACATTCCCGGTGACCTGGGACTTTGACAATAGCTCCACATGCGCACTGCTATGGACATCACCCCGGACCTCACCATTCAGTACAACATAAGGGACATTGACCTCGCCCTCTATACGGCCATGATGACTCAGCTGCAACATGGAGCTGCCATCGTCATCTACCGCAAAGACATTACCCATGATCATGCCTTCGACATGCAGTCCACCGGTAAACTTCATATCTCCCTGGATAACGGTATGCTGGCCTACCAGCGTGTCTATCCTGGTGGTTTTACGTTTTTTCTTCTTGCCCCACATGTTTCAGGCTCCCGATATTAAATTAGATAGGCCAATCATAGGTCTTGCTGAGCGGGGGTTCGCCCCCGATCGTGGGATTGACCCTGACTATCACCTGTTTTGCGACAAAGTCCTCGTCCAAGCCAAATTCATACTCCAGCCGTTTGAAACTCTTGATCTCGAATCCAAAGTCAGTCTTTTCTTCCAGCAGGCTGCCCAATTCCAGCCGCCGCTGTTCACCGTTTTGCGTTCCTACAATGGTAACAGCCAGACGACCCTTCATAACAGTATCATTTTTTGCAACATGGGTGAATACGAGTTTGAGCAGGTATCGGTTGCTGCTACCGGCCGGTTCAATATAGACCCCATGGATGTCCATGCCAACAGTTTTACGTGCAGAATCCATCGCACCCTGGTAAAACTCCAGCTCACGTTTCAGTTTGTAGATCTGATCCTGCAGCGCGATCATTTCCTTCTGCAACATCACTGCCGTATTCTTGTCGACCTTGGTAGTTTGCTCCAACATCAACAGGCGGCTGTTCAGGTCCTGATTTTGATCAAGCAGCTGACGATTTGCGTCTATCAGCGTGCGTTCATCATTATTCCTGCCCGTCATCGAGCTGATAATGCGCCAGTAACTGGTATCCAACATCTGCCAGGTGACCAGGGCGATGACCACACTGAGCGCAGTAACCGAAATAATACCCTGCCAGGGCCGGTGACTTTTGATTATCAGGCGCGGCATCAGAACTGTCCGGCTTTGAACAACATCAAGGATAACAGGCCGCAGCCAGCAAACCGGTGGTCTCGGGTAAACCAAACATGATATTCATGTTCTGGATCGCCTGACCAGCAGCGCCCTTGACCAGATTATCCTCTACCGCGAGGATGACAGCTGTATTACCATTTTGCGGTTTATGACACGAGATCCGGCACATATTGGTGCCCCTGACCGAGCTGGTATTAGGATGGCTGCCCGCCGGCATCACATCAACAAACGGCTCATTCCGGTAACGTTCTTCATACACGCGTTGCAGGTCCACCGAGGGGTCGAGCAGCGTGGCATACAGGGTGGCATGGATACCGCGTATCATCGGTAACAGGTGCGGCACAAAGACAAGACCGACCGGCTCGTCAGTCACTGCTTGCAAGCCCTGTTTGATCTCCGGCAGGTGCCGGTGTCCCCTGGCAGCATAGGCCATGAACGAATCTGCCGCCTCACAATAGTGATACATCAACGACATCTTGCGGCCTGCACCACTGACGCCGGACTTCGCATCGGCAATCAGAGAACCGGGATGCACCAGTTTCTGCTCCAGCAAGGGTAAAAATCCGAGCTGCACAGCGGTTGGATAACAACCGGGATTCGCCACCAGCCGCGCCTTGCCGATCAATTCACGATTCAGCTCCGGCAGTCCATACACAGCCTCGGCGACCAGTGGCGGGCAGTCATGTTTCTGGCCATACCATTTTTCCCATTCAGCGACGTCTTTCAGACGGAAATCGGCCGACAAATCGATGATCCGGGTACCCTGCTCCAGTAATGCCGGGGCACTCTGCATCGCCGTACCGTTCGGGGTGGCAAAAAAGACCACATCACAGGTGGCCAACGCCTTGACGTCCGGCTCAACATAGACCCGATCAATAATGCCGCGCAGAGAGGGAAAAAAATCGCTGACAGACTTGCCCGCCTCGGTCCGGGAGGTCACGACCTCTAGCTGTACCTGTGGGTGTTGTGCAAGCAGGCGCATCAATTCCACGCCGGTATACCCGGTTGCGCCAACAATTCCAGTCTTGATCATATAAGCCATCCTTCCAGTGTGGCGGGTATGATACGAGCTGATCCCGGCAAGGAAAAGAAGAACCTGCCATAAAATCGGTCATTTGTGCCTTTACAGCGATAATAACGCTATAATTGGGAGATGCAGAAAGCGATTAAAGGACTGGCTGGTGTGGGCCTGGTGGTGTGGGCCGCCCTGCTCATCTATATGGCCGTACCCGACAGTATGCTGCGCCAACGCGCCCCGAATATCACATTCCCCCTGCTCGACGGTCGTCAGCTCGCCCTGTCCAGCCTGGCCGGCAAACCGGTACTGGTGACCTTCTGGGCCACCTCCTGTGTGGAATGTCGCAAGGAGATGCCAGAGATGATCGCCCTCTACCAGGAATTGTCTGGCAGTGGATTCGAGATCATCGCCGTCGCCATGCCCTACGATCCACCCAACCGGGTACTGGAGACCAGCCGTGACATGCAGATACCTTACCCGATAGCACTCGATATCAACGGCGCGGCCGTCAGCGCATTCGGCGACATACCGGGCACTCCCGCCTCGTTCCTGATTACCCCGGACGGCAGCATTGCGATGCAACACACCGGCGTGCTCGACTTCGGTCAACTGCGCACGCGGATAAAACAAATGCTGGCGGAGACCACACGAGTATCCGCCAACGACAAGGCGTTAACTCACTGTACAAACACCGGGACACTTAAACACGTACCGTCCCGCCCGGCCAATACAGATTTACCCGCATGCTCTGGTTAAAGGCACTGCATCTGATCTTCATGGTCACCTGGTTTGCAGGCCTGTTCTACCTGCCGCGCCTGTATGTCTACCACGCGATGAGCGAGGACAAGACCAGTATCGACCGCTTCAAGATCATGGAACGCAAACTGTTCTATGGGATCACCACACCGGGTGGTGTACTGACCATCCTGTTCGGCCTGCTCACACTCGGCCAGATGGGCTGGGCCGCCTATGCCGGCACTTACTGGCTACACCTGAAGCTGGGACTGGTACTGCTGCTGCTGATCTACCACATTTACTGCGGCAAACTGCTACTCGACTTCAAACACGACCGTAACAAACACAGCCACGTCTGGTATCGCTGGTTTAATGAAGCCCCGGTTTTGATCCTGATTGCAATTATCCTGCTGGCGGTAGTCAGGCCATTTTAGATGTCTTACATGATTTTGGCAGCTGTGCATTTCGTCTGATCGGGCTTCGGGAAAGTTCCCCAGCCACCCGGTAGGCAATCAAAGTAGTTCCGGACTTGCCATTAACTCATTCTGAATATCCGCTTTTTAACCAAGGCACTATCCTCTCAGCCTGGAGCAGCCACCCGGCATGCTTGTGAAACCGCATGGATGCGGCACCCGAGCCTACATGGATGTATTTACGGCGTGTCTTGAACGAGCATGCCGGGTGGCTGCGGAACGCCCCTCGAAGCCAGTGATAAACCCACCCAACATGCGGAAACCCTCCTCCTGAAGCCCCGGATCAATCCATCTCCACCATATCAAAATCTTCCTTGCGTGCCCCACAGTCCGGACAACTCCAGTTGATCGGTACGTCGTCCCAGCGTGTGCCGGCGGCGATGCCATCGGCCGGCCAGCCGAGTGACTCATCGTAGATATATCCGCAGATAACACACATATACTTTTTCACGTCACGATCTCCTATTTTTTTTCCGCGTGATTATTAACCATGTAGAATAGATTGCAATGAAAACCTTTAACGCGCACCCTCCTATCGTACTCGCGTTTTCCGCGCATGATCCGTCCGGTGCAGCTGGTATCCAGGCCGATATTGAGAGTATCAACCGGAATGGCGCCCGGTGTGTGTCGGTACTGACCGCGCTGACCGCACAAAACACCGGCACGACGGTCATCCATACATTCAATCAACTAATGACGAAGACATAAACATATGAATCTGTTCAAACGGGCACAACAAGTCATCCCCGGCGGCGTCAATTCACCGGTGCGTGCATTCAAGGGCGTCGGTGGCGATCCGGTATTTTTTGCGCGGGCGCAAGGTGCGCTGGTGTTTGATACCAACAGCAAACAGTATATTGACTATGTCGGCTCCTGGGGCCCGATGATCCTCGGCCATGCTTATCCCGAGGTGATACGCAAGGTAACCGAGGCCGCCGCGAACGGACTCAGTTTTGGCGCACCTACAATCGCCGAGATTGAAATGGCCGAACTGATCTGCCGGTTGATGCCGACCATCGAAAAGGTACGCATGGTCAACTCCGGCACCGAGGCGGCGATGAGCGCGATCCGCCTCGCCCGTGGTTATACCGGCCGCGACAAGATCGTGAAATTCGAAGGTTGTTATCACGGCCATGCCGATTCACTTCTGGTCAAGGCCGGCTCCGGTGCATTGACACTGGGCGTCCCCACCTCACCCGGCGTACCCGCCGATTCCGCCAGACACACGATTACACTGTCATATAACAACACCGACCAGTTGCGCGAATTGTTTACACAAATCGGCACAGAGATCGCCTGCATCATCGTCGAACCGGTCGCCGGCAACATGAACTGCGTCCCGGCCACACAATCGTTCCATGACTGCATGCGCGCGTTATGCACAGAGTATGGCAGCCTGTTGATCTTCGACGAGGTAATGACCGGATTCCGTGTCGCACTCGGCGGCGCACAGTCGATTTACAAGATCAAACCGGACATTACCATCCTCGGCAAGGTCATCGGCGGCGGCATGCCGGTCGGTGCCTTTGGCGGGCGTGCCGACATCATGAACCACCTCGCCCCCGACGGCCCGGTCTACCAGGCCGGAACACTGTCTGGCAATCCGGTCGCGATGGCCGCCGGCATGACCACCTTAAACGCAATCGCCCAACCGGGATTTTTTGAAGCACTCGAACAATCCACCCGCCGCCTGCTCGACGGCCTGCGCAATGTAGCGCGTGAAAACGGCATCCCGTTTACGACGACACAATCAGGCGGCATGTTTGGATTGTTCTTTACCGAAGAGGAAACGATCAGCCGGTTTGATCAGGTAATGGCCTGCAATGTCCCGCGATTCAAACACTTCTTCCACGGCATGCTCGATCAAGGCATCTATCTCGCACCTTCCGCCTACGAGGCCGGTTTTGTGTCCTCAGCCCATACGAATGAACACATCCAGGCAACGATCAATGCAGCACGTACGGTGATGAAAACACTGTAACCTTATCCTTGTTTCCATCCGCCACCTTTAACGCCCACTGCATCGTTTCATTCACGCGCGTGGCGATTTCATCCGGATTGACACCCTCCTCCTGTACCATCAGTACCACTTCCAGCTGATCATTGTCTACCTCACGCTCCACCTGGGCGTCGAGATGTACCTGGTTGAAAGTCGGTGACTCCTGCGCGAGCACAATCAGCGGGAATACCAGTAAAAACAATGTCCGAACCATCAATCGCAGCATGACAATTACCTCCGGGGTAACTGTCTTTAATGAAAACAAGTATACCCCAGATGGCTCCTCTGCCCACGAATTGACCCAAAACCGGATTATCCTGTCGAAATAGCCCGAATGCTGGAGTATGATCCGCAAAATTTTAAGGATGCGCCGGTTTAAACATGGTTGAAGAAATTGCGAATGGTACGGTCAGGAAGATGGATGGTGAAGACCGGGTGTATTACGATGGCTACTGGATCCGCTACTACGATATGCCTGACAGCCTCAGCTATAAAAAACAGTTAATCGACCAGCTTACCCGCCGCGTCTTCCACCATACCGAACCGGGAATAAACACCCCGAGTGATCGCCTGAACGAGGTACGCACCGCGTACGAGGCTGAAGAGGATCCGTACCGCAAACGGGTACTCGCTGCCATGCTGGCCGGGGCGATGCTGAACCGGGGTTCTGACATATTGACTCACATGGTGGAACTCGAAGAGATGGGCGTCAGGGTCAGTCCGGACAATGAGCTGATCAAGGAATGCGGTCGCTGTTTTATGGGTGCGCTCGAATACGGTAAATACATCCGGCCAGCGACGGGCCGGGAAGGGCTGGATGAACTCTGGGGTGAACCGTTCAAGGTATTTACCATGCCGGTCAAACAATTCCTCGCCTCACGCTATATCAAGATTGCCCAGACGATGCACGAAATCGATGCCATTTCCAGCAAACTCTCTTCCATGTTTGCCCAGTCACCGATGTTCTCTCACATGGTTCCGACGATCCGGGAAATGGGTGACAGCGCAAAACTCGCCGCGGAAACGATGCGGACCGATGCACGTATAATCGAGATTTGGCCACGTTTTGTCGGCGCATCCGACCGAATTTCAGCCACCAATGCAATTCTGCCTGAAGGTAGTATCAAGAAACAATACGCACTGGGAGAGAGAGGTATACAGCTGATACGTGACGGCGCCTCATTGATTATCATCCATGCGAATACGCGAATCCCGATGCCGATAAGCACCAGAGAGTTCCTGCAACGTTGTGACAGATTTGTCGAAAAATACGGACCCCACCTGAACGCCGGATAAATAACTCATCCGATATCCTGATTCCACCCGCATATCGGAACAGCTATTTAGATAACACGTCCGGGGTTCAGGATATTGTTTGGATCAAACGCGGCCTTCAAGGTGCGCATCAATGCAATCTCTTCCTGACTGCGCGACAGATGCAACCACGGTTTTTTCAGCATGCCGATACCATGCTCGGCGGCTATACCGCCCTGATGCGCCCCGGTGATTCGATAGACGATATCGTAGATGGTGCGGGTGTCCTCCGGTTTGCCCGTGGTGGCTATCAGATGCAGGTTACCGTCACCGACATGACCGAATATCAGCAGGAATAAACCGGGGAACACCCGGTTCAGCTCCGTATCAATCTCGCGTATACAGCCCTCGGTCTCGCTCAGTGGTATACCGATATCAAAATTGGCCTCATGCCGGAGTGAGTGCAGGATCTCGCCAACCGAGTCCCGGATTGCCCAGAAGTCCTGACGGTCCTGGGTCGATCGTGATATCACTGCGTCAGTTATCAGGCCGGATTCGAGTTCTTCAAACAGGGCCGACTGGAAACGCTCCTCGTCCATGTCCAGGTCATTGCCTTCGGATTCCAGTAATACATAATAGTTGTAAGGATTCTCAAACGGGTCACGTCTGCATTTGATGACATCAACCGCATACCGGAAATAGCTGGCCCACATCGCCTCGAATGCACTGATGACCGGCAACTTGCGTTTCATCATCTTTAACAGTGCCACCACATCGCTGAATTGTTCCATCCCGCACAAGGCCGATTGCCGCGACGAGGTCGCCGGGAACAGCCGCAATATCGCCTCGGTCACGATACCGAGCGAACCTTCGCTGCCGATAAATATGTGTTTAAGGTCAAACCCGGTATTGTTCTTCAACAGTTTGTTGCGTGAGGAAATGATCGTACCATCAGCCATGACCGCTTCCAGCCCCAGAACCAGTGAACGGGTCATACCGTACTGGATGACCTGGTTACCGCCGGCATTGGTGGCGATATTGCCACCAATGGTGCAGGATCCGCGGGCACCGAGGTCAAGAGGCAACATCAGGCCGGCCTCACGTGCCGCATTTTGCAAGGTTTCCAGTGGCGTGCCAGCTTTCGCTGTCAACGTCATCGAATCGGCGTCCAGCTCTACAATGCCGTTCATTTTCTCCAGACTGAGTACCCATTCTCCCGGCTGCGGCGTGGCCCCGCCTGCCAGACCAGTCATACCACCCTGGGTTACCAGTGGCTGGCGGGCCTCATTACATAGACGCAGGATTGTACTGACCTGAAGGGTGTTTACCGGTCGTAAGACGACGGCAGGTTTACATGGGTTTTCCCGACTCCAGTCCACGGCATAACGCTCACTGATGTCTGCGCCTTCCAGAATAAGGGATCGGCCTGTAGCTGCCGCGATCTTGTCCAGTAATTGATTCATGTCTCTATCCATGGTTACGGGGTTGCCGGGTTGGCCCTAATTATAGCGTTATCAAGGCCTGTCGAGGAAATCTCCACTGACAATAATCGCCCAATATGGTGTATTATTGCGCGCCGTTAATGCAGACTGGTTCTGTTTAAAACTGACATATTAACACCGTATTCTGGAGCCTCCATGTTCGAAGCATTTGAAAAATTACCTGATGATCCGATCCTTGGTCTAACTGCCGCCTTTCAGGCCGACAGCAATCCGAAGAAAGTTGACCTCGGCGTCGGTGTCTACCGTGACCCGCAGGGCAGGACGCCCGTATTCGCCGCCGTCAAAAAGGCCGAGACACTCAAGCTGGAACAGGAAAAATCGAAGACCTACACTGGCATTGAAGGTGACCCGGTTTTCAACGAACAGATCCAGAAGCTGATTCTGGGTGAGAATCATCCGTCACTGCGTGATGGCCGTTCCTGCACCATTGTCGGTCCGGGAGGCTCAGGCTCGCTACGTGTTGCCGCCGAGGTAATCAATGCCTGGAAGCCAGGCGCGAATGTCTGGGTCAGCAATCCGAGCTGGCCGAACCATATCCCGTTGATCGGCACTGCCGGTCTGACGATGAAGGAATATCCTTATTATGACAATCAGGGCCACAGCATCCGTACCGGCGAGATGATGGATCAGATTGCAAAACTGGGCAGCAATGATGTGTTGTTAATACATTCGTGCTGTCATAACCCGACTGGTGCGGACCTGAACATGGACCACTGGAAGGAAATCACCCGGCTGGCACAGAAGAACGGCTTTACGCCGTTTGTTGATGCGGCCTATCAGGGCCTGGGTCGTGGATTGAATGCAGATGCCGAGGGCCTGCGTTATCTGGCCGAGGCCGTGCCCGAGATTATTATTGCCTATTCCTGCTCGAAGAATTTTGGTTTGTATCGTGATCGCGTAGGCGCGTTGCAGATCGTGACAAAAAATGCGGCAACTACGACAGCGGTTATGTCGCACATGAAGTCGGTTGCCCGCCGTTTATATTCGGTTCCGCCGGCACACGGTGCGATTGTGGTTGGTATGATCCTGGCTGATGCGGCGCTAAGGCAGAGCTGGTCAACCGAGCTGGAAGGTATGTGCCAGCGTATCAACAGTATGCGCAAGCTGTTTACGGACAAGATGGCGGCGAAGGGTTCGAAGCAGGATTTCAGTTTTGTCAGTTCACAGTACGGAATGTTTTCGATGCTGGGTCTGTCGGTGGATCAGGTGCAGCGGCTGAAGAAGGACTACAGTGTGTATATGGTCAACAGTAGTCGGGTGAATATTGCGGGCATCAATGAAAACAATATTGATTATCTGACGGATTCGGTGCTGGCTGTTTTGTAAGAATACTGAACTTCTGATATCCAGGTTCACTCAGGATATCGGTTCAGCCAGGCATTTTTGATTTGGCTTCGTCAGGGTTCTTCGAGTAACCGGTCCTGGTCGTTGAAGACATGCCGTGAATACGCCGATGATTGATTGGTGCTGTTCCGTGAGGATTGTCGAGTAGCCAGTTCGGTCGTTCAAGACACGCCGTAAATACGTCCATGTAGCCTCGGGTGCCGCATCCATGCGGCACACGGTCTTTCACAACCGAACTGGCTACTCGTTCAAATTATCAGGATTATGGCTCTGCCTTCTACAAATTTTTTTATCGAGGGCGGGTGTCCCCTGCGCAAGACGGTACATAACGTTATTCAACATTCGGGGCGCAGTAATTCCGTTTTATCTATACATATCTGCTCACAGCGTTTTGTGGGTGCCGTCACAGAACGGTTTGGTAATGCTCTGTTTACAGCAACAGAAAAACTTCTTGGTGGATTCGGTGGCTTCGTAGATCAGCGGGCTGAACGGGCCGCCCTTGTGTGAGCCGTCACAGAACGGTTGTTTTTTGCTCTTTCCACACGCACACCAGGCGTATTTTTCACCTTTGACTACGTCGATGGCGATCGGTGATTTTTGTGCTATTTCGGGTTTGTCCATTTATTCATGCTCCTGATCTGGTTTGGGAGTTACTCGTTTAATAATTCAAGTGCGGCACGGTGCAGGCGGCGGTTGGCGGCGGCGATAATGCGGCCGCCATTCATCGGTGTCTTGCCTTGCCAGTCGGTGACAACGCCTCCGGCAGATTCTATCAACGGGATCAGCGGGATGATGTCGTACGGCTTGAGATCGGCCTCGACGACCAAGTCCACAAATCCGGAGGCGAGCAGGCAGTAGCCGTAACAATCGCTGCCGAAACGGGAGTAGCGACAGACGGACTCGATTCGGGCAAACGCGTTGCGGTCGGCTGCCTGGTCGAACATGGACGGATGGGTGCAAAATAGTATTGCCTCGCCCAGTTTACGGGTGGGCCGGGTACTCAATTGTCTAACGGTCGTGCCCTGACGTAACCATGCGGCGTTTCGATCGGCATAAAAGGTCTCGCGTACGAAGGGCTGATGCATCAAACCGAGTGCCGGCTTGCCATTGTTGAGTAGTCCAAGCAGTGTTCCCCACATCGGTGTGCCGGAGATGAAGCCACGGGTGCCATCAATCGGATCGATTACCCAGATTGAGCTGTTGCCGACGGTTACGCCCTGTTCCTCACCGATAATGCCATGATAGGGATAGTGCTTGCGGATTTTATTACGCAGGAACTGTTCTATCTCACGGTCAGCTACGGTGACCGGGTCAAACTGTTGCTTTGACTTCGAATCGACGCTGACCGGTGTGCGAAAATATTTACGGGCGATATTGCCGGAGGCTATCGCAATTTTAACGGCGAACTCCATCAACTGTTGCTGGGACTGATCTTTACGCATGTTCTCGTTATATCTGTTTATGCCGGTTTTGTTGATTCACTATACCTGACATTACGCTAGCGGACGACTGAACGCGTCAAAATCAAAATCGTCAACATGGATGATATCCATGATGGCCGCATCAAATACACGCAGGCGTTCGGCCGACGCCGGATTCAGCACACCGGCTGTCTCGGCGGCGTTGATCAGCTCGATGCCAATCAAGTCCGGAATGCGTTTCTCTTTCACGGCCTTGCGCAGACTGGCTATCAATGGCTCTACCTGATCGGCCATCACCAGTGCCTCATCAAGCTTGCCCACCGGATTATGTTCGGTTGAGGTCAGCCAGGCGCCTTCGATCAGTAGTTTGCGTGCGGCGGTGTCATGGGTGATCAAACCGGCGATTTGTTTTTCCAGTGTGTCCTCAGGCATCGCAAAATGACCGCCCAGCGGGAAGGTCAATGCACGCAATGCCCAGGCCGCCGGGCGGTTGGGCAGATTCTGCAACAGTTCGCGCATCGCCTGCTGGTACTGATGCAACAGATACTGGCATGACCAGTCGACGACCGGTCGAATACTCTCGGGACTACCCTGATCCTGGTATTGCTTCAGTACCATACTGGCCAGATACAACGTACTCAGCAGGTCCCCGAGACGGGCCGATAACATTTCGCGTTTTTTCAGCGCGGCCTGCATCGTCAGCATCGCCACATCGGCGACCACAGCAAAGGCGGCACTCAGCCGGGTTATCTGCCGGTAATACTGTGCAACACCCGGTGCGAACTTGCCCTGGACGAACTGCGCGCCGGTCAGCGCGCTTGTCAGAGCGAGCGCGGCGTTATGGCAACTGTTCCCCGCATGTTCAAACAACAGTTTATCAAATTCCGCCACCACAGCAGCAGACTCCGGCTTGCCGGCCACTTCCATCTCTTTCAATACATACGGATGACAGCGGATGGCCCCCTGGCCGAAGATCATCAAACTGCGTGTGAGGATATTCGCCCCTTCGACCGTGATCGCGACCGGTACCGACTCATAGGCGGCAGACAACATGTTCTTTGGTCCCTTCATGATCGCCTTGCCACCCTGAATATCCATACCGTCATTGATGACGACTCTGGCCATCTCCGTGCAGTGGTATTTCAGGATCGAGGCGGCAACGGCGGGCCGTGCGCCTTGTACAATTGCATGTGCAGTTTGCAACGTCGCGGCGTTAATGATGTAGCTGAAACCGGCCATGCGTGCGAGCGGTTTCTGGACGCCTTCAAATTCGGCGATGGGTAAACCGAACTGGCGGCGTATGCGTGCATAGGCTCCGGTCGCTGCCAGCGTGTTGCGGGAGATCGCGTTTGAAATCGTCGGCAAACTGATCGCTCGTCCGGTAGACAGACATTCGACCAGCATACGCCAGCCCTGACCTGCCATTGCCTTGCCGCCGATGATAAATTCGAGCGGGACAAAGATGTCCTTGCCACGGATTGGGCCGTTCAGGAACGGGTCACCTATCGGATAATGGCGTCTGCCGATCTCGAGCCCGGCGGTCTCTCTCGGTATCAACGCACAGGTAATACCGTAATCATCGACCTCACCGATCAGATGTTCCGGGTCTTGCAGACGAAACGCCAGGCCTATCAGCGTCGCCACCGGCGCGAGCGTAATATAACGTTTATTGATATTCAGTCGCATGCCGATGATCTGCTGGCCCTGCCATTCTCCGCGGCACACCGTCCCAGTGTCGGGTATGGATGTCGCATCCGAACCGGCCAGGGGCGCCGTCAGTGCAAAACAGGGCAACTCTGCTCCAACAGCCAGACGCGGCAGATAATGCTGCTTCTGTTCTTCCGTGCCATACCTGACCAGCAGCTCACCCGGTCCCAGTGAATTAGGGACACTGATAAAATTACCCACCACACTGCCGGTACTGAATATACGCATCAACACCTGCACCTGGGCGACCGCGGATAACTCCAATCCGCCATATTCCCGGGGGATGATCATGCCAAGAAACCGGTTCTGCTTGATAAACTCGACCAGATCATCCGGGATATCTGCCAGGCGGAAATTGATATCCCAGCTATTCACCTTCTGGCATAACTGCTCAACCGGCCCGTCAAGAAACGCCTGTTCTTCCGGCGTAAGCGCAGGCTGGCCCGCATCATGTAACTTCTGCCAGTCAGGATTGCCCCTGAAGATCTCTCCTTCCCACGACACCGTCCCGGCATCAATCGCGACCCGTTCGGTCGGTGATACCGGTGGCAATACCTTGCGATACCAGGCCAGCAACGGCGAGGTAATTCGACGTATACGAAAATCATCGGTAGACAGTAGCAACAACAAGACAAACGAGAGTAGCAAGAACAGGAACATCAGCCAGGAACCATTGCCAATGACAGGGTAAAAAACCAGCATGACACCGTTCGCTATTGCCGCCGTTTTCAGGGGGGCGCGGAATAAGGCCAGCAGTACTGCACCGGCCAGATAAATCAGGATGGAGGTCAAACACGTCATAACATCACCTCTCTATATTCATGAGCCATGATAATGACTTGATCGGGAGTCTGTGATCGTTAAGCAGAGTAACATCAATACATATGTTGTCCGCCATTAATACTCAACGTAGAACCGGTAATAAATCCCGCATCATCGCTGGACAGAAAAACCACGCCACGCGCAATCTCGGAGGCCTCACCCAGACGACCCACCGGAATTTTGGCGACGATCTTGTCCAGGATATGCGGAGGCACCGCAAGTACCATTTCCGTTGCGATATAACCCGGCGCAATCGCATTGACGGTAATACCCTTGGCCGCGCCTTCCTGTGCCAACGCCTTGGTAAAGCCATGGATACCCGACTTGGCCGCTGCATAATTGACCTGACCGTACTGACCGGCCTGACCATTAATAGAACCAATATTGACGATACGACCATAGACTCGCTCGCGCATACCGTCGATCACAGCACGGCACATGTTGAAACAGGAGGTCAGGTTGGTCTGGATGACCTCGTTCCACTGCTCATAGGACATTTTGTGTATGGTTGAATCGCGGGTAATACCGGCGTTGTTGATCAACACATCTATCGGACCGACCTCGGCCTCAATCTTCTTTACCGCCGCCTGACAATCCTGAAAATTACCCACATCAAACTTGTAGACCGGGATACCGGTTTTCTGATGAAAATCTTTCGCCGCATCGTCATTGCCGTGATAGTTGGCAACAACAGAAAAACCTGCCCGTTTCAGAGTCAGTGATATTGCCTCACCTATTCCACGCGTGCCACCGGTTACCAGTGCTATTCTACCCATGACGATCTCCTATCGTAAGATTTCCACTGCTGGTTTGCTCAGCAGACCCTGCTCTACAGCATAAAACAGAATCTGTTAACTACATAAAAACTATCAACTTTTTTCTGCACCAAATTTGTGCCTAACCTGTATCCTACATTATCAACTTTTAGTCGTAATTCCTATTTAAGTCTGTAACAATTTGTGCGAAAAAAAGTATACTGAAAGGTACCAATGCCGCGTTATCCTAGTTAAGATGGAATGCTGATTTTTTTGTGGTGCTATATACCGGAAAGGACGATCCAGAGCGTATGAAAAACCTGTATCCGCTTCAACTACTGATTCTACTGCCGCTGGTTGCCGGCGCGCCGCTCATCGTGACCGCACAACAGACAGACCTGGCACCGCTGACATCCCCCACTGATGAACCCGCCCCATCGTCCGGGGAAACCGCAACGGAATCCGGAGACGATATGGCAGATCCGGCCAGTGTGGCCGATACACCCGCGTCAGAAATAGATCCACAAATCGAGCAGACCATAAAACTTTACGCCAGTGAAGTTCAGCATCTTGAAAGTGAGAGTGGCGCTTATAACAACGACCTGGTAGAGCAACTGATTGGACTCGGACTGGCCTACAGTGATGCCGAAAAACATGCCGAGGCACTGAAAGTCTATCAGCGTGCCTTGCATATCAACCGGGTCAATCATGGTCTGCACAGTCTCGAGCAGATTCCGATACTCGAACGTGTGATCGAGGCGAATACCGCGCTGAATGATTATAACCAGTTGAATAACAATTACAGTTACATGCTCTGGGTCTATAAACGCAATTTCCCGGAGAATGACCTGCGCATGTTGCCCGTGCTGGACCGCATCGCTGAATGGCATCTGGATGCGTTCAATAAGACACTGATGCCGGAGTCACTCGGACATCTGGTTGTCGCGGCGAACCTCTATAACGAATCGCTGGAAATTATCAAACTGGTCAAGGGCGATGACCATCCTGACATGATACGACTACTGTATGGCATCGTGAATGCCAATTTCAAATTGATAGAACCTTACGGCTACATCGAAGGCATAGACATGATCATCGGTGCTAGTGGGATGCTGCTATTACCCAGTAACTTCACCCAGAACGGCAGCAACGATGAGTTTCGTAGTACCTTTCTGCAGCAGAATTACGGAGGTGATTACCTGGCGCGTGTGCTTGATGTGGAAAAGGACTCGCTCAGTCTGATCCAGAACAGCTACCGCAGTGGTCGGGCGGCACTGGAAAAGATAGTGGATATCCACGTTAAACATCCGGACCTGACACGTCGGTCCTATGCCTATGCACTGACACAGACAGGTGACTGGTTCCAGCGTTTCAGCAAGCGTGATGCCTCTACCCATTATTACCAGGAGGCCTATACCTTACTGACCGGTGCAGGGGCAGAGTCAACTGAGCTTGATGAACTGTTTGGAAAGCCGATCTCGCTGGATGCGCTCAATGTACCCAGAATGATGGCTGCCAGTCTGTCCACCCCCTCACTGGATACAGACCCATCCAGGGCGATTGAGGGTATCGACATGTCAGAAAAAACCGATATAGACCTGCAGGAACTGGTGACAGCAGAACTGGAGGATACCGCCTATGTAGTGGTTCAATTTGATGTAACTTCATCCGGAATTGTACGCAATCTTGAGTTTATAATGACAAATCCGGAGGATGATTCCAGGCTCCGGCGCATGGCCAGGGAGAGGATAAACATCACTCCTTTTCGCCCGCGTCTGGAAAACGGTCAACCAATTGCCACAGAAGACGTTAAAATGGTGTATACATTTCAGGAATAGTCCGGGGTTACCTTATGTCAATAAAAACAATTTCAGGGCTTTTGCTTGTTGCATCACTGCTGTCGCTGATCGCCGGCTGTAAAACGCCGGAATCGCAACAATCCAGCAGCTCCAGCTCAAGTTCGTCGTCCAGTTCCTCGTCCTCTGGCAGCCAGTCCTCGAGTTCATCACCTTCCAGCCCATCGTCATCCAGCTCGACTTCCTCCAGCACCGGGAATTCGCAACCGACGATGGGTGCCAATTTTCCGCAGCCATCATCATCCCAAGCGGGCAGTCCCTCTACCAGCCAGTCGAGTCAGGGTAAGACAGGGACAACCCAGGCAAACAGCGGGTCGACAACAACGGGGACAGGCAGCCCTGCGGCTACAGGTTCTTCCTCCCAACAGGGAGGTATGACCACCGGTGGCGTGCAGACCGAGGACGAGGTGCTGTCCGGCGCCATCGAGGTATTTAACAAATCAGTACAATCCGGCACTTCCACCAGTGGCAATGCTGGCACGCAACAATCCCCAAGCGTCCTGGACAACACCGCATCCGGTACCCGTCAGGGCAGCGGTGGTACTACCGGAACAGGCAACAGTGACAATAGTTCCGGGCAGCAAGGTACGGGTACTCCGGCGGGCACCAACACTGCCAGGACAGGTAGTGCTACGGGTCAGGGCACAAGCGCGGGCGGCACAGCAACAAGCGCAGGTGGCGGTACAACGAATGGTGGAGCTGGACGCCGGGTCGTTGTCATCGATGGTAGCCCGGCCGTTGTCACCGGACAGGAACGGGTGGAGACGCTGGATCGGGACCTGAACAACAGCATGGGCGTGTTTGATGGCGTGATCCTCAGCCGTCGCCAGGAGGCCATCGCCAGAACAAATGAGACAGGTGCCGGCCAAACTGTAGTCGGCAATGGCGGTGGTGATGGCAGCAGTGGAGACAGCGGCAGCTCGGCCCCGCCGTTACTGACGGCCGGTAACGGTGCAGGCGACCCGAACAATAACCAGACCGCAGGACAACTACCCAATGCGCAGTCTGATAATCGCCCGGGTGAATACAAGAACCAGGGGGCGGGGAATCCAAACATTCCGGCCGATATCTCTGATGGCACGGATGATGATATTGTCGCCCGCCAGTTACGCGAGGCAGCAATACAGGAAAAAGACCCGGCACTCCGGGAAAAACTCTGGGATGAATACCGCAAGTACAAACAAGGAGTACAGGTAAAAAAATGAACACCGGTAACAAACTCGCTGTCCTGTTGTTAATGATCAGCTCACTGCTCACAGGATGCAGCTCGACCACGGTCAAGTCGACACAACACAACGCCATCGTGCGTAATACCGCACCCGTTGCAGAGCAGGACCTGCTCGATGTGGGTATCGATCTGTTCAATCCGGGAGCGGATCCTGCTACGGCCGAGAAGGAAGGTATCTATCTGCAGGTGCGCAATGCCGAATCCCGGTTCTTCCCGATGAAGATCGGCAAAACGCTGCAAGACAGCGGTAACTGGGGTGTGGTCAGGCTGGTACCCGGGCGGCAGAGTGAAATGGATATCTGGATCGATGGGCAGATCCTCAAGTCAGATGGAGAAAAGCTGGGATTGCGGATCCGGGTGCAGGATTCCACCGGCAAGACCTGGTATGCAAAAGACTATGACAGTACGGCGAGCAAGTATGCCTACGACAACAGTATCCGCAGCCGGGGCGAAGAACCGTTCCAGGGAATATATAACGACATTGCCAACGACCTGCTTGCCTACATGCAAAAGCTGAAACCGGCCGATGTCGCCAATATCAATACGATTACCGAGCTGAAGTTTGCCAGACAGTTTTCACCGGAGGCGTTTAACGATCATATTGAGGCCAATAACCGGGGTATCTACTCCGTTAAAAGACTGCCCGCCGAAAATGACCCGACACTGGAACGCATCCGCAAGATACGCCAGCGTGACAATATGTTCGTGGACACACTACAGGACTATTACACCTCGTTTGAAACCAGCATGGAACAACCCTACCGTGAATGGCGCCGGATGAGTTATGAAGAAACTGTTGCCCTCAGACAAATACGCAATGATGCAGCGGGAAAATTACTTGGCGGCGCGGTAGCGGTCATCGGCGGCATCCTGGCCCAGGGTAGTAACAGCAGAGTGATTAATACCGCCGGTATCGTTGGTATAGGCGCAGGGGCCTATCTGGTAAAGGAAGGTCTCGACCGACGCGAAGAGGCAAAGATTCATGTGCAGGCACTGGAAGAGCTTGGCACTTCGCTAAATGCAGAACTGGAACCACGCACGATAGAACTCGACAATAATACGGTGACACTGTCCGGTACGGTAAATCAGCAGTATGATCAGTGGCGTGCCATTCTCAAACAGATATATATGACAGAGACGGGGCAGGTCACACCGCCCGGGACGGTACCGGCAGATCCGGACTGACCTCCGGGTAATCCGAATCCGGAACAGCGCCAGACAGCGGTTTATCCCGCACCGTTCCCGCTGTAAAACTAATTCAACACTGACTGCATAATGACTGACAATACTGAAAATGGACGCACCAGCGCCGGCGATAACGCCATCAGACCGGCCGAGATCGTACTGACCCGCACGCTGGCCAATGAACCTGGCAAACCGGCCGGCCGTGCCGCCCCCTCCGCCATGCAATGGATCTGGCTGGCCCTGTTCACGCTGGTCGTTATTGCCGCTGGCGTGATCATTGTGCTGCCACAGTATGTTACGCCACCGGTACTGACAGCGGCGACCGACATGCCTGCCGGTGTTGACAATAACACTACGGCCACAGCCGCCAGCACGGCACCGAAAGAGGCCGCGCCCTGGCAAACCGCACAGCTCGCGAGGCAACGCAGCAAAAGCCAGGAGTTGTTGGCGCATATGCTGGAACTGCAGGACCAGCTTGAACAAAAAAATGTACAGGCCTGGGCCGCTGACGAATATGCAAACATACTAAAACTGGCGACCGACGGGGATTCCGCTTATCAGGCGCAGGATTTCAACACCTCGGCAACACTCTATAACAATGCAGCGGAAGCCATGTCGGCTCTGCTCGATAATATGGATACTCTCTTTACAGCAACGGTCGATGCGGGCAACACGGCCATTGATAACGGAGATGCCATCGCCGCCCGCCAGGCATTTGAACGTGCGCTGGTGATGAAAGCAGATGATAGCTCCGCCAAAGCAGGCCTGATGCGTGCGCAATCGCTGGATCAGGTGCTGAAGCTGATCACCGAAGGCAATGATCTGCAACTGAATGGCGACCTCAAACAGGCAAAGGCCGTCTATGAACAGGCACTTGCGCTGGACAAACAATCGGTGACCGCGAAGCAACAACTGGCCGCTGTCAACGCCCGACTGGGTGAGGCGGAATTTACCCGGCAGATGTCTGCCGGTTATGCACATCTGCAGAACAATGATCTGACCCGGGCAAAAGCCACATTTGAACAAGCCAGACGCATGAAACCCGGTGCCGCAGAGGCAGGCTCGGCGATTGCACAAATTGATACACGCCTGCTCAATGACGAAATCTCCACCTTGCTGCAAACTGCCACGACACTGGAGTCGCAAGAGAAATGGGGTGAGGCAGTGGCCGCTTATGACAAGGCACTTGCACTGGATACGAATCTCGCCCAGGCGCAGGAAGGTAAACAGTATGCAAGCAGCCGTGTCCAGCTGGATGCCAGGCTCGAACAGATCATTGCCAAACCGGAACGCCTGGCTGATACCGCGGTGCATGCAGAAGCAAGTTCGATATTTGAGCAGGCACGTCAAATCAACCCGGCAGAGCCACGACTGGCAGTCCAGCTGCAAAAGGTGGAAAAACTGCTCGCCATTGCGACGGTTCCACTCGATATCCTGTTTCGCTCGGACACACTGACCGAGGTCTCGTTGGTCAGGGTCGGTGCACTTGGCAAGTTCAGCGAAAAAAGTATGGCGCTGGTACCGGGCAACTATACCGCTGTGGGTACGCGTCCGGGATACCGTGATGTGCGGGTTGAGTTTACCGTCACTGCCGAGGTGCCTGCACAGGTTGTTGTTATCTCTGCTGTCGAAAAGATCGCTGCTAGGTAGTACGTGGGCGCCTGAATGAAAGATCAAACTGAAGGTGAGTTCCCGCTTACGCCAGCCGGTTTTACCCCGGGCCCGACGATAGAACCGGTCAGGTTTGAACCATTCCAGCTACAGCGCGGCCGTAAACTGTTCCGCGCACGTCCGCGTACACTGCTCATCTCGGCGGCGCTACTGGTCTGTGCACTACTGGCCGGGTATATCGTCACCGGCAAGGCGGTGTATCTCAGCACTGACCCGGCTGACGCACAGATCGAAATCAGCGGTGGCTGGCAGTTAAAACTGGCCGACCGTTTCCTGTTGCGCGAGGGCGATTACCAGTTGCAGGCAACTGCCCCGGGCTATCATCCTCTACACCAGATACTGACTGTCAATGAGAAACAAAACCAGCAATATGCGTACACGCTGCGCCCCTTACCCGGTCATCTGCAAATAGATACCGTCCCGGTGATCGCCGCCGAAATCCGGATTGATAATACTGTCCGCGGACAGACACCGACCACGCTCACACCGCTCGAACCCGGAACCTACACTATTGAGGTGCTGGCCGATCGCTATCTGCCCTACGAGACGGCGGTGACGATCGAAGGCAAGGACCAGCAACAATCCCTGACCGCTGAATTGAAGGCCGCCTGGGGCGATGTCCGGCTGGAGACACTGCCCGTCGGTGCCGATGTGTATGTGGATGATCAACTCGCCGGACAAACCCCACTGACCGCAGAAATCCTGCAGGGTGAACACAACCTGCGTATCAAGCTGGCCGGTTACAAGGACTGGCGCAAGGCCGTGCGTGTTACCGCCGGAGAGGCTCAGCAACTGACCGCCATCCAGCTGGAACAGGCCGATGCGGTCGTCCAGATCAATACCCGGCCGGCAGGCGCCAGTGTGACAGTGGACGGCGAATACAAGGGCATCTCACCACTGGAGATCGCGTTGACGCCCGGCAAGGCAGCAACCATCCGTCTGTTCAGTCAGGGTTATGCACAATCAGTACAGAAGATCAATGCGAAGTCCGGTGACAGCCGAACACTCAACATCGAATTGCAACAGGAAATCGCAGAGGTACGTATCCTGGCCGATCCGGCCGATGCCGAGGTCTATATCGACGGCAAGCCACAGGGGCTGGCCGATCAGACCGTGGAACTGTCAACCACGCCACATACGGTCGAGATCCGCAAGGCCGGTTATCTCGATTACAAAACGACGATCACACCGCGGCCCGGTATTGCGCAGCAAGTCTCGGCACGCTTGAAGTCGATTGAACAGGCTAAACGGGACGCCGTCCGGACCGAGATTAGCTCGCCAGGCGGACAAAAGCTGAAACTGTTCGAGGCGGTTGCCATTACGATGGGCGCCTCGCGACGTGAACCGGGACGACGCGCCAATGAAACGATCCGCAATGTGCAGTTCACACGGCCGTTTTACCTGTCACTGACCGAGGTGACCAATGCCGAGTTTCGTCAGTTTGACAGCCAGCACACCTCTAGCGAGGTCCAGGGCCATGATCTGAACGGCGACAAACAACCGGTCGTCAATATCACATGGGAACAGGTGGCACTGTATTGCAACTGGCTCAGCGAAAAGGCCACGTTAACACCGTTCTATCTGGTGAAAGATAACAAGGTGACCGGTTTCAACCCGGCCGCCAACGGTTATCGTCTGCCTACCGAGGCTGAGTGGGAATGGGCAGCGCGCGATCAGGGCAATACGATCAACCTGAAGTTTGCGTGGGGTGATGCGCTTCCACCCGCACCGAAATCGGGCAACTACGCCGATGTGTCTGCCGCCCCGATCCTCGCGATTATCCAGGCGGAATATACCGACGGGTCGATCGTCACCGCCCCGGTAGCCAGTTTTACACCGAACCAGAAAGGGCTGTACGATATCGGTGGAAATGTGGCTGAATGGACGCACGACTTTTATGATATCAATATGGCAGAAGAAGGATCAACCTCGCTGGACTCGCTGGGTGCGGACAGTGGCGAACACCATGTGATCCGCGGTGCCAGCTGGAGTCATGGTTCGGTCACTGAACTGCGTCTGTCGTTTCGTGATTATGGCAAGGACAAACGTAACGATGTCGGTTTCAGGATTGCACGTTATCTCGAATGAGTATACTTATTAAATCAGGTCTTATTCTGTTATTACTGATGCTGACGCCACCGGGTGTGATCGCCCAGCAGGTGCCGCCTACCACCTCCGCCAATCCTGAACCATCAGCGCAGCAGCAACCCGCCGCAACAGAAAAACCGGCAGCGGGAAAATCCACACCGCCCGCCGAGCAGTTTGTGCCGAGCGAAACCATCTCCGAAGACCTGTCGGTCCCGTTTCCGGTAGACATCTAGGGAATACTCCATGAAGGAATCAACATGAAACATACGCAGGTTTCCGAGTTTATCTATCAGCTGTTTGCACTGATATTTTCCATCATCATTGTCCACGCCATTTATGTCACCGTTATCAGACCGAATGCGGACGCCCTGTTTCAACAACAACAGGAAAAAATGGCGGCCGGTGAAGATGCGGAGATGCCCAAGTCTGCCTACATCATCCTGAAAGACCCGGAGCAGGAAATCTGCGTCATTATGGGTCTGTGGGTCATTGCCATCATCGGCCTGAAGATCCGCCTCGCGCTACACGAACGCCGCTTGCTGAACAGATCGCTGCTTGATATACCGGAGGGGACCAGTATCCTGCCGGAAGATGTCCGCCAGTTCGTACGTACCTTGCAATCTGCGCTGCCACAGGAACAAAACTTCCTGCTGCCACGTGCCTTGCTAACCGCCTTGCAGCGCTTCGGCTCGACGCGCAACGTGCAGGACGTGGCCAATGCGGTCAAGGAAGTGTGCGAAGAAGAGTCCAACCGTCAGGATTCGGAGCTGTCGATGGTGCGTTATATCCTCTGGGCCATTCCCTCCTTCGGCTTTATCGGCACGGTGCGTGGTATCGGTGATGCCTTGAGCCAGGCCCAGGCCGCGGTACAGGGCGATATCACCGGCGTGACCGCCAGCCTCGGTGTCGCCTTCAACTCGACATTGATTGCCCTGCTTATCAGTATCCTGATCATGTTCCTGACCCACCAACTGCAGCTGATGCAGGACCGACTGGTGCTCGACACTCGTACCTATTGTGATAGCAACCTGATCCGTTATATGCAGGTACGCTAGACCATGTCGACCGCTATCATTGAATTAAATGACAGTGAAATCCGTCTGGGCACGGGCGATAACATCGTGCTGCGTCAGCCGGGTTATGCCGTGCTTGCAGACACCGGGATTACGACCGGCAAGCAGGCCTATGCGATGGCACGCAGTAATCCACGCCAGACCTATCACCGCTACTGGAGTCAGCTAAACCAGGACTCACTGTTAGTGCCTTCCCGTCTCGCCAGACACCATGCCGACCTCGCCTACGCCCAGCTGCTGGCGATACATGAGCAGGCCGGCAAACCGGAGGAAGTTGTGTTCGCCGTCCCCGGCAACTATTCCAGGGAACAACTGGCGCTGTTACTCGGTATTGTCGAGGCGTGTCCGTTCACCGCCGTGGGTCTGGTCGATACGGCCACCGCCTGTGTCGCGGCGATTGCGGAACAAGGCATATACAACCATGTGGATATCCACCTGCATTATGCACTGGTGTCCACGCTGGAGGTGACAGACCATGTATCGCGCACCTCGGTCAAGGTTATCAATGATACCGGGCTCGCTGACATACACGATATCTGTGTGGCCAGTTTTGCCGATGCGTTCATCGATCAGTCACGGTTTGATCCGCTGCACCATGCACAGACCGAGCAGGAACTCTATAACCTGATACCCGGGGCATTACGCACGCTGCGCGCCGGCGGTGAACTGACGCTGGAGATCAATTTCAAAAACAACCGTTATCAGGCACGGATATTCAGTGAACCACTGCTGGAAAAGCTGAAGGCACATTACGAAAATATCTACCGCGAACTGACGGGGACGTCCGTGCCGTTGATCAGCGACCGCCTGCATGGCCTGCCTGGATTTTCCGGCCAACTGGGAAATGCCATTGCGCTGGATGAACAGGCCGTGTTCCAGGGTTGCAACACCAACCTGATGAATCTCCGTACCGCCGGCACGTCACTCAGCTTCATTACCAGACTGCCTGCCAGCAAATCACCAACTGTTAACAGTGGCATGGGCACAAGTCATCAGATTGACAGAATGGCACCGGTTGCCGCCGCTGCCACACACCTGTTGATCAATCATCGTGCCTACGCACTTGGCCCCTCCGCCGTGTATGTATCGGCCAGCGGTGTGATCGTGTCAGACTCCGCGGTCGACAACAAACATTGCTCGTTCCGCCGGACCGCAGCAGGCATAGAGATCAAACCGGAAAGCGAACTGACCGTATTTGTGAATGGCAACCGGCTATTGGCGATGAAGATCGGCACTACCGGCGACACGGTCAGTTTCGCCGGTGCGGACACGGTCGTACGCCTGATTGAAGTCGCACCGGATTAATGGCCAACCGCACGCCCATCGGTGGCATGAGTCTGTCTTTTCTGGACGTGATGTCCTGTGGTCTGGGTGCTGTGATTTTGCTGTTCCTGATCATGAAACATAATGCTAATTCAAATCTCGCCACAGCAACACCTACCGTTGATCAACAGTCAGAGGTATCGTTACTGGAACGTGAAATCCTTGAAGGCAGGGAAAACCTTGCCGAGCTACGTAATACCATAGCCGAAATAGACAACCGGGTTGTCACTGCCCAGGGACTGGCGAGAAGGATTACTGATGAACTGAATGACACATCGGGCAAGGAGCAGACGCTTGCCTCGGCCGCAGAGGATGCGGAGATTGAACAGCTTAAAAAGCAACTGAAAGACCTCGAACTTGAACGTCAACAGCTGGAGGCCGAAACAGATAAAACTGGTCAGGACACCCGCAGCTTTACGGGTGAAGGCAATCGCCAGTATCTAACCGGTCTGAAACTCGGTGGTAAACGTATACTGGTGCTGATTGACAAGTCGGCCAGCATGATGGATGACACCATTGTGAATGTGATTCGGCGTCGCAACATGTCGGAGCAGTCACGGCGGACGTCAGAGAAATGGAAACAGGCACTGGAAATGGTGCGCTGGCTCAGCACCCGCTTCCCGGTCTCAAGCCAGTATCAGATTTTTCCGTTTAACACGACCACCGATTCGGTGATTTCCGGGACCCGTGGACAATGGTTAGCGGTCAGCGACAAGAAACAGTTGAATCTGGCGATATCAGAACTCGACAAGATAGTGCCGGAGGGGGGCACCAGCCTGGTCAATGCGTTTGCCGAGATTGGCCGTATGAACCCGGCCCCGGATAACATTTATCTTATTACCGATGGCCTGCCTACCCAGGGCAGAAACGCGCCGCGTGAGGCTATCATCTCCGGTCGAAACAGGCTTGAGTTGTTTGAAGATGCGGTCAATCAGCTTCCAAAGAACATTCCGGTAAACATTATCCTGTTACCGATGGAAGGTGATCCGATGGCCGCAGGTGCCTACTGGCAACTCGCCCAGCTGAGCAACGGTTCATTTATGAGCCCCTCCCGGGACTGGCCATGAAATCACGGCGTGATTCCGTTGAAATCATCAGCCTGTCCTTTCTGGATGTTATTACCTGCGGGTTTGGCGCGATTATTCTGCTACTGGTCATTTCGAGAAGCGGTGTCCCTGTTAATCTGGAACCGTCTCCTGTGCCGGACGAAGGGATCATCCGTGCATTGCAGGAGGAACTATTCACCCTGCGCGGCGAGTCACAAATCCTGAATCGTGATCTGACAGCAAAACGGGAACAACTGTCTGAATGGGACATCCGTGTCGCCCGTCTGAGCCAGGAACTGGGCGACACCAAACAGAATATTTCCAGCATCAGCGAACGGGCCGCTGTCAACACGGTGATAAAGGGTGAACTGGAGCTCGCGCTGCAGGACCTTTCCGATGAAATGGAAAGATTGCTCGGTAGTCAGGTTGATCAAAAAAGTGATCTAGTAGGCGGCATTCCCATCGATAGTGAATATATTATTTTTATCGTCGATACCTCCGGCAGTATGTTCCAGTACGCCTGGGACAAGGTGACTGAGCAGATTATCAATACGCTGGATGTCTACCCTCAGGTCAAAGGCCTGCAGATCATGGATGACGAGGGCGGTTACATGTACTCGGAATACCGTGGTAAATGGATACCGGACACCCCGGCCAGACGCAAGGCGATCGTCAGCCGCCTGCGTACCTGGAACCCGTTCAGCAACAGCAGCCCGGTTGAGGGAATAACTACCGCAATTTCAACATTTTACAGTGCTGATAAAAAAATCAGCCTGTACGTATTCGGAGACGACTTTACCGGTCGCTCCATCGAGGAAGTAATAGACACGGTGGACCGGCTTAATCCCAAGGACGCGCAGGGAAATGCGCTGGTACGTGTGCATGCGATTGGATTTCCGGTACTTTTTGCCAATCCCCGCGCCTTGCAGATGGGCGGGCTACGCTTTGCCAACCTGATGCGCGAACTGACCCGACGCAATGGCGGGGCATTTGTAGGATTGAATACATTCAGATAATCTGTCTATCTCATCCACGGATGTGAGATCGAACAGCATGTTTATAATCTGCCGACCAACACCTCGAGTGCTGCTCTATTTTATGCTGATACTGGCGGGTGGCTGCGCGTCCGGGATCAATCTGCAGGTTGAAGGCAAACTACCCACACCGCTCGCCACCCGCTTTCCCCTGACGCTGGCCGTGAATTACCCGGATAGTTTCCGCGAATACATCTATAAGGAAGACAGCAAGTCCCGTAAAAGTTGGTCGATAGATTACCGGCAACCGCGCATGGCCTTGTTCGAACAGATATTACCGTCGATGTTTCAGGCTGTTGCCCCTGTCAGCAAGGAGGGTACCGTGGCCGATCTGGTGCTGGAGCCTGAGGTGATGGACACCCAGTTTGCGCTGCCGCAGGAGACCCACTCGGACATGTATGAGGCCTGGATTAAATACGGTATCAAACTGTATGAGCCCGGCGGAAAAATCATCAGCGAATGGCAACTGACCGGTTATGGCAAGAGTCCGACCGCGATGTTTACCAGCAAAGAGGAAGGCCTGAACGAGGCCATCAATCTGGCACTGCGTGATATCGGTGCGCGGTTCGTACTGGACTTTCGCAAGGCACCGGGCATGCGGGAATGGTTGTCCGGCAAGATCAACTGCACAGAATACAAGCATCTGTGCTAGGCCTGTACTTCCCTCTGGCGTTACTGTTGGTGCTGCTGATCCTCAGCGGCTGCAAAAGTTCGACCATCGTGGATGAATACCGGGAAAATCTATCCACCAGCCTTATCGAAGGTGAGTCGATAGTTGTGCTCGGACGTCGTAACAACGCCAGTTACGAAACCGAATTTGATTTTATCGATTGCGTCGGGCAATCATTAAAGGGGCGACTCCACGGCGTCAATATCATTCCCGAACGTGAATTCCTCGACAGCATGTACCCCTATTTTGAGTCCAGCACCGCGCCGATGGATGTGCAAAATCTGGATCGACTGGTCCAGACACCGGAGGTTGCAAGCAAGCTGGCAGAATTCCGGATCCGTTATTTTGTGTGGATCGATGGGTATACCCAGACCACCGACAAGGCCGGTCTAATGTCGTGTACTGTGGGTCCAGGTGGTGGTGGCTGTTTCGGATTTGCGACCTGGGACGACGAGGCCAATTATGAGGCCACGATCTGGGATTTTGAGGAACTGAATCTTGAGGGCAAGATCAGCACGGAATCCACGGGCACTTCTTATATGCCCGCCGTCATCCTGCCGATTCCATTACTGGCCCGGGTCCAGTCGAATGCATGCAGCAACATGGCCGGTCAGATCGGTCGCTTCCTGAAGTCTCCCTGATAGCGCAAACCGCTATTTGACGATCATGTCCTTCATGCTGACGGACTCGTCGGCGAGCCTGGCGCTGTCAATCACCACCTTCTCGGTGATCAGTCGTTTGCCAACCATGAACTCAGCCGGGCGGTTGACGGAATCAACCGCAATAACGTTATTTTTCTTCACATAAAAGGCCGCAAAGCTGCGACCACCGGCACGGTCACCACGCACGATCACCTGCTCGTATCCCTGGTTCAGACCGGCAATCTGCAATTTCAGATCATACTGGTCTGACCAGAACCACGGCAACGCACTGTAGGCCTTATCCAGTCCGGCAACAGTAGAGGCCGCAATACGGGCCTGATCGTTTGCATTCTGGACTGATTCGAGCCGGAGCCAGCGGTCATAAATCGCATTGTAATGCCAGGCGCAATCCCCGGCGGCGACGATGTCCGGGTCGCTGGTACGCGCATGCTCATCCACCACGATACCATTTTCGGTTTTTAATCCCGCATGCTGGGCAATTTCCATATTCGGAATAATACCGATACCGATAATGACCAGGTCAGCAGCATGGGTGGTACCGTCATTACAGATAACCCGTTCGACCTTGCCCGTACCTTCAAAGCCGGTCGCACCGACCTTGCAACGGATGGTCACACCCTCTTCGGTATGGATACGGGTATAAAATTCGGAGATCTCCGGCGCCGTCACCCGCTGTAACACACGGTCCATCATCTCCAGCACGGTCACCTTCATACCAAGCTTTTTTAATACCGCTGCCGCTTCAAGTCCAATATAACCACCACCGACGATGACAGCATTGCCACCCGGTTTTACATGTGTCTTGATACAGGACACATCCCCGAAGTCGCGCAGATAATGAATACCGTCGAGATCATGACCCGGCACGGTCACCTTGCGTACCCGTGACCCCACCATCAAGGCGAGCTTGTCATAACGGACCCCGACACCGTTTTCGAGCATGACCTTTTTGTTTGCACGATCAATCCGGGCGGCACGCACACCAAGCATGAACTCGATATTAGCCTTGGTATAGATATCCTGCGGGCGGATGTATATCTCTTCCAGTGTCTTTTCACCGGCCAGCAAGGCCTTCGACAAGGGCGGGCGATGGTAGGGTATGTACGGCTCATCACCGATCACCTGGATCCTGCCTTCCCATCCGTCCTGACGCAGGCCCGTAACAAACGCGGCAGCGGCATGACTGGCTCCAATAACTACGCAGGTCTGACTCATTTATCTGGCTCCTTGACTGAAATTTGAACTGAGAATAACGGCATTATTACACAGAGAGTGTTCCATTCGTAACTGCCGGTTAACGAGATAACGTACTTCCAACAGATCATTGCGGAAACTAACTGCCACAACTCGATGCCCGCGACATACCCAACCTCTCCATATCATTCCGGAAACTATCTGCCACAATCACGTGCCAGCGACACACCCAATCTCACCCCGTCATTCCGGAAACCGCTTCAGCGGTTATCCGGAATCCAATCAGATTAAGCGTCGTTGACCACCTCGCACATCGCCTGCGTCAATGTGGCGAGATCCGCATCGCTGATAATGTATGGCGGCATGATGTAGACCAGCTTGCCGAATGGCCTGACCCAGACGCCACGATGGACAAACGCGGCAGTGATGGTACGCATATCGACCGGAGTTTTTAATTCGACCACAGCGATGGCCCCAAGCACACGCACATCCGCCACGGCGGGATTTTGCAGGCAGGGTGTCAATTGCTCTCGCATCTGCTGTTCGATCTGTCTGACTCGCTGCTGCCAATCCCAGGACTGCAATAGCGTAATATTCGCACCGGCCACCGCACAGGCGAGCGGGTTCGCCATGAAGGTAGGCCCGTGCATAAACGCACCGCTGCCATGAGCGGAGATCGTTTCAGCAATCTGTCGTGTGGACAGAGTTGCCGCCAGTGTCATATAACCGCCGGTCAGGGCCTTGCCCACACACAGGATATCCGGCGTGACCTCGGCATATTCACTGGCAAATAATTTACCGGTACGCCCAAACCCGATCGCAATTTCATCCAGGATCAGTAACACACCGTACTGGTCACACAAACGCCCTACCTCGCGCAGGTACTCGGGATGGTAAAACCACATGCCGCCCGCGCCCTGTACGACGGGCTCAAGGATCACTGCGGCCAACTGTGAATGATGCTGTTCGATCAAGGCCGCAAAACCGTTGATAGCGTCCGGCTCCCAGTCCGCGCCAAACCGCACCCGGGGACGATCGGCAAAATACTGTTGCGCCAGCATCTGACTGAACAGGCTGTGCATTCCGGTGACCGGGTCACATACCGACATCGCACCGATCGTATCGCCATGATAACCCTTGCTGATAGTCAGGAATTTCTGCTTCGCGGGTTTGCCCTGTGCATACCAGTACTGCACCGCCATCTTCAGCGCGACCTCGACCGCGACCGACCCGGAATCGGCGAAAAACACATGGGCCAACCCGGCCGGTACAATCGCGAGTAATTGTTCTGCCAGACGGATCGCTGGTTCATGCGTCAATCCACCAAACATCACATGGGCCATCGACGCTAACTGGGTAGTCACTGCCGCATTCAGTACCGGGTGGTTATACCCGTGTATCGCACACCACCATGAGGACATGCCATCGATCATTTCCCTGCCATCAGCCAGACGCAAACGCACACCGGAGGCGGAGACGACGGGATATACCGGTGGCGGATCGATCATCGTGGCATAAGGATGCCACACCACACGGCGGTCGCGCTCTAGCAGGTCCTGGAATTTGGAGGGTCGTTCAGACACGGGGCTTATAGTATGATTCAGCTGTCAGATAGTCCGACCATGCTACTACTGTTTGAAACGCATGACCAATACACCGCCGTTTGTTTTATCCTGTGCATCATGTCGAGGAGACGTAATGAAATATATTCACATAGCCGCAGCGGGCGGGCCTGAAAAACTCGAACTGCGCGAGACCGCCATACCGGAACCACGTGCCGGGCAGGTCCTGATTAAGGTGGCGGCCGCCGGTGTAAACCGGCTGGATATATTGCAGCGTATGGGTGCTTACCCTCCCCCGGCCGGTGCCTCGGACATCCCTGGCGTAGAAGTTGCCGGGGAGGTCGTGAAGATGAAGGGGAAGATTGACCATCTAAAAGTCGGTGACCGGGTCTGTGCACTGCTGACTGGTGGGGGTTATGCCGAATATACGCTGGCCGATGCAGGGACCTATCTGCCGATACCGGCCGGTCTGTCTGACATAGAGGCAGCCGGTCTCCCTGAATCCTTTTTCACTGTGTGGAGCAATGTATTCGACCGTGGCGGCTTGAAATCGGGTGAGTCTTTCCTCGTCCACGGCGGCAGCAGTGGCATCGGTACCACGGCCATACAGCTGGCCCATGCGTTCGGCGCGACCGTTTATACGACGGTGGGCAATGAGGACAAACGTCGGGCCTGTCTCACGCTCGGGGCAGACCATGTGATCAACTACCGCGAGCAGGACTTTGTTGAATACTGCCAGCAGGCGACTGGCAAGCGTGGTATCAATCTGATCCTCGATATGGTCGGGGGCGATTATTTTAACCGCAACATCCGTATCGCTGCTGAGGAAGGCCGGATTGTCATCATCGCCGCGCTGAAGGGCTACAAGGTCGAGGCCGACCTGCTCGGGATCATGCGTAAACGCCTTATCGTGACCGGCTCAACACTGCGTGCGCGGCCCGTGGCGTTCAAACGCAGGATAGCTACAAAACTGTTGCAACAGGTCTGGCCACTGCTGGCCAGTGGACAGATAAGGCCGTTGATCTACAAGCATTTTCCTCTGACAGAGGCGGCAGAAGCACACCGATTGATGGAATCGAGCGCCCATATCGGCAAGATCGTGCTGACCACATAGCCAACCGGCAAAAACTGCTTTAATCTGCCCGATAGTTCCGTATAATTCGCGGTTTTTGCGGGACTGACATCTCGCTGGCCCGGAACGAATTTCAGGAAAGAGGATATTGTAATCATGGCAAAAATCACCTTCATCTCAGCGGATGGCACCGAAACCGTAATCAATGCCGAAAATGGCGTCAGCCTGATGATGGCGGCCGTGAATAACGGTATTAAGGGTATCGTCGCTGAATGCGGCGGCGCCTGTAGCTGCGCCACCTGCCACGTGATCGTCGACAAGAACTGGTACCTCAAACTGACCCCGGCCGCCCAACTGGAAAAAGACATGCTCGAATTTGCGGCAGAGCCTGCTGAAACCGGCCGCCTGAGCTGTCAGATACCGGTTACTGATGCACTGAATGGTCTGGTCGTACGGGTACCGGCTGCACAGTATTAATCGATAATATCCCCGCCTGCACCCGGGTAACTCATAAGAGTTATCCTCTGATAAAAAAATCGGCGGCGTTTTTTAAACGCCGCCGTTTATTACTTCTGTTTACTGCTTTTACAGGTCAAAACGGTCGAGGTTCATCACCCGGGTCCAGGCATCCACAAAATCCTGTACGAATTTTTCACGTCCGTCCTCCGCTGCATAAACTTCTGCGATGGCACGCAGTTCGGAATGTGAACCAAAGACCAGATCAACCGGTGTCGCCGTCCATTTCACATTACCTGTGGCACGATCACGACCTTCATAAAGACCTTCCTCTGTGGCCGACTTTTTCCATTCGGTCGACATATCGAGCAGATTGACGAAGAAATCGTTGCTCAACATACCCGGACGAGTAGTGAAGACACCATGATCCGCGCCTCCCACATTCGCATCCAGCGCACGCAGGCCGCCAACCAGCACCGTCATTTCCGGCACGGTCAGCG